>NZ_JBXVPZ010000403.1:0-9048 GCF_057961495.1 Streptomyces sp. P5F9
GGCTTGCGGGGCAGGGGTACGGCGGGGATCAGCGCGAGTTCGTAGCCCCGCTCGGGTACGAGACGGGTCTCAAGGCCGCGTTCCGTGCCCAGGGCCGTGATCCCCACAGTGGGGTCCTGCCTGCGCAGGGCGTCCGCGAGGGCGAGCGCCGGCTCGATGTGGCCGGCGGTCCCCCCACCGGCGAGTACGACATGCACCGAAATTCACCGCTCTCCGGACGAACGCGCCGCCGAGGCACGCCGTCGCATCGTGTTCCATCTCCGGGGCCGTCGGCCGGAACCGGTACCCCTGGCCCCCCGCTTTCTACCAAAGCGGGGTTGCCGCATCGCAAGCGCCGCCCGCGCAGCGGGGTCGTCGCGCGCGAAGGCGATCAGCAACCCGATGGCGAACATGGTCGGCAACAGGGCGGAACCCCCGTAGGAGAACAGCGGGAGCGGGACGCCGGCGATCGGCAGCAGGCCGAGCACCGCACCGATGTTGATCACCGCCTGAGCGATGATCCAGGTGGTCACGCCTCCCGCGGCATACCTCACGAAGGGGTCCTCCGTGCGTCCGGCCACGCGGATACCCGCATAGCCTAGAGCCGCGAAGAGGGCGAGCACCGACAGTGTGCCCGCCAGACCCAGTTCCTCACCGGTGACGGCGAAGATGAAGTCGGTGTGGGCCTCGGGGAGTTGACCCCATTTCTCCACACTCGCCCCGAGCCCGGAGCCGAAGATCCCGCCGGATGCGAGCGCGTAGATCCCGTGCACGGCCTGCCAGCAGTCGGCGACCCCGGTCTTGGGCTCGGTGGCGCCGATGCAGGCGAGCCGGGCCATGCGGTTGGGGCTGGTCTTGATGAGGATCACACCGATGGCGGCCGCGATCGACAGCACGCCGACGAAGAGCCGGGTCGGAGCGCCGGCCAGCCACAGCAGTCCGAAGAGGATCGCGGTGAGGATGATCGCCGTACCCATGTCGCCGCCGAGCATGATCAGCCCGAGCAGCATGAAAGCGACCGGAACCAGCGGCACCAGCATGTGCTTCCACTGGGACAGCATCGCCTTGTCCTGCTTGCGGGCGAGCAGGTCGGCGCCCCACAACACCAGGGCCAGCTTGCCGAACTCGCTGGGCTGGATCTGGAAGGAGCCGCCGAGCGAGATCCAGTTCCGGTTGCCGTTGACCGACATCCCTATCCCCGGCAGCTGCACCAGCGCCATCATGAAGACGGCGCCCGCGAGGATCGGATAGGCCAGCGCCCGGTGCAGTTTGACCGGCATCCGCGAGGCGGCGAGCGCCAAGACCCCGCCGATACAGGCCGCGAGGAACTGTTTGCGGAAGAAATACGAGCCGGGCAGCGAGAGTTGGAGCGCGGTGATCTGGGAGGCCGAGTAGACCATCACCAGACCCAGCACGGTGATCAGCACGCTGCCGCCGGCGATCAGGTAGTAGGCGGTCAGCGGCCGGTCCCAGGCCCGGCGGGCGTTGGTGTAGAGCCGTCGTACGGGGTTGTCGCGGACGGTCCTGGCGGCGGCGGGACGTCTGGGGGTCCGCTGCTGCACGGGCGGCCGGCCGGTACGGCTACTGGGCATCAGCGCCTCCGCTTGCGTCGGTCAGGCGCCGAGTTCGCGAACCGCCTGGGCGAACGCGTCACCGCGCTTGTTGTAGTTGGCGAACATGTCCATGGAGGCGCAGGCCGGGGCGAGCAGCACCGTGTCGCCGGCGGCGGCGAGCCGCTGTGCCTCCTGGACAGCCGCGAGCATCGCCCCAGTGTCGGTCCGGTCGAGGTCGACGACGGGTACTTCCGGCGCGTGTCGCGCGAGGGCTTCGCGGATCAGCGCGCGATCCGCGCCGATCAGCACCACGCCCCGAAGGTGCTTCGCCGACTTGGCGACGAGTTCGTCGAAGGTGGCACCCTTGGCGAGCCCGCCCGCGATCCACACGATCGACTCGTAGGCCGCCAACGAGGCTTCCGCCGCATGGGTGTTGGTGGCCTTGGAGTCGTCGATGTACGCGACACCGTCCACATCGGCCACGTGCGCGATGCGGTGCGCGTCAGGCCTGAAGGCCCGCAGCCCGTCCCGTACGGCCTTGGCGGGCACCCCGAAGGCGCGCGCGAGGGCGGCGGCGGCAAGGGCGTTGGCGATGTTGTGCGGGGCGGGCGGATTGACGTCCGAGACCTCGGCGAGTTCCTGGGCGTTCTTCTGCCGGTCCTCGACGAAGGCACGGTCCACCAGAATGCCGTCCACGACGCCGAGTTGGGACGGCGCAGGGCTGCCCAGCGTGAAGCCGATGGCCCGGCAGCCCTCCTCGACGTCGGCCTCGCGGACCAGGTCCTCGGTGGCCTTGTCGGCGACGTTGTAGACGCAGGCGACCCGATTGCCTTCGTAGATACGGCCCTTGTCGGCGGCGTACGCCTCCATCGAACCGTGCCAGTCGAGGTGATCGGGCGCCAGGTTGAGAACGGCGGCGGAGTGGGCGCGCAGCGAGGGCGCCCAGTGCAGCTGATAGCTCGACAGTTCCACGGCGAGGACGTCGTACTGCTCGTCCCCGAGTACGGCGTCGAGGACCGAGACGCCGATGTTGCCGACCGCCGCCGTGCGCAGGCCCGCCGCCTTCAGGATCGAGGCGAGCATCTGGACGGTGGTGGTCTTGCCGTTGGTGCCGGTGACGGCGAGCCAGGGGGCCGATTCGGGACCGCGCAGACGCCAGGCGAGTTCTACGTCGCCCCAGATCTCGACGCCGGCTGCCCGGGCCGCCGTGAACAGCGGCTTGTCGGGCTTCCAGCCAGGGGTGGTGACGATCAGTTCGGTGCCTTCGGGCAAGGTCGCTCCATCACCAAGGCGCACGGTGATGCCGAGCGCCTCCAACTCCGCGGCCTGGGCCCGGGAGCGCTCGTCGTCGCCGTCGTTGACGACCGTGACGAGTGCGCCGAGGCCGTGCAGGACCTTGGCCGCCGGGATGCCGGAGACTCCGAGCCCGGCGACGGTGACGTGCTTGCCCTCGAAGGAGAGCCCCTGCCCTTCGGTCACTTTTTCGCTGCCCATCCCGCGTAGAAGAGGCCCAGGCCGACGATCACGCAGATGCCCTGGATGATCCAGAAACGGACCACCACGAGCACTTCGGACCAGCCCTTGAGTTCGAAGTGGTGCTGGAGCGGGGCCATGCGGAAGACCCGCTTGCCGGTGAGCTTGAAGGAACCGACCTGGATGACCACCGACATGGTGATGAGGACGAAGAGGCCACCCATGATGGCGACGAGCAGCTCCGTGCGGGAGAGGATCGCCAGACCGGTGAGGACACCGCCGAGGGCCAGCGAACCGGTGTCCCCCATGAAGATCTTGGCCGGTGAGGTGTTCCACCACAGGAAGCCCAGGCAGGCGCCCATCAGTGCCGAGGCGATGACCGCGAGGTCGAGCGGATCGCGCACTTCGTAGCAGGCGTTCGGGTTGGTCAGGGTCTGCGCGTTGGCGCAGGACTCCTGGAACTGCCAGACACCGATGAACGTGTAGGCACCGAAGACCAGCACCGAGGCGCCGGTGGCGAGGCCGTCCAGACCGTCCGTCAGGTTCACGCCGTTCGACATCGCGAGGATCATGAACAGCGCCCAGATCACGAAAATGATCGGGCCGAGCTTCCAGCCGAAGTCCGTGATGAACGACAGCTTCGTGGAGGCCGGGGTGTTGCCGCTGGCGTCCTTGAACTGCAGGGCGAGCACCGCGAAGCTGATGCCGACGATCAGCTGGCCGGCCATCTTCGCCTTGGCCCGCAGGCCCAGCGAACGCCGCTTGACGATCTTGATGTAGTCGTCGAGGAAGCCGACCAGGCCCATGCCCACCATCAGACCGAGAACCAGCAGACCCGAATAGGTCGGCGCGTAACCGGTGATGACCTTGGACAGGAAGTACGCGGCGACCGTCGCGAAGATGAACGCGATACCGCCCATCGTCGGCGTACCGCGCTTGCTGGCGTGCTCGCGCGGGCCGTCGTCACGGATGTACTGGCCGTAGCCCTTGCGGGCCAGCAGCTTGATCAGCAGCGGGGTACCCACCAGGGTCAGGAACAGGCCGATGACTCCTGAGAACAGGATCTGCTTCATCATCGGGCGGCAACCTCACCCTCGGTACCGGCCTCGACGAGCGCCTGCGCCACGCTCTCCAGACCGACCGACCGGGACGCCTTCACGAGAACGACGTCTCCCGGGCGCAACTCGCTGCGCAACAGGTCGACCGCCGCCTGTGCGTCGGACACGTGCACCGACTCCTCACCCCACGAACCCTCGTTATATGCGCCCAGTTGCAGCCAGGACGCTTCCCTGCCCCCGACCGCGACGAGCTTGCCGACATTGAGCCGGACGGCCAGCCGTCCGACCGCGTCGTGCTCGGCGAGCGCCTCGTCCCCGAGCTCGGCCATCTTGCCGAGCACCGCCCAGGTCCGGCCCCCCTTTGCCTGTGAGGCTTTGCCCATTGCAGCGAGCGCGCGCAAGGCGGCTCGCATGGACTCGGGGTTCGCGTTGTAGGCGTCGTTGACGATGGTCACGCCGTCCGGTCGCTCGGTGACCTCCATCCGCCAGCGGGAGAGGGAGCCCGCCTCGGAGAGCGCGGTGGCGATCTCGTCTGCGGACAAGCCCAGCTCATGGGCGACGGCGGCCGCGGCGAGCGCGTTCGACACGTGGTGCTCACCGTACAGGCGCATGGTCACTTCGCTGCACCCGGAGGGTGTGTGAAGGCTGAAGGCGGGCTGTCCGCTGTCCGTGAGTCTCACGTTCTCGGCCCGTACGTCCGCTTCGCCGGACTCTCCGAAAAGGATCACCTTCGCCTTCGTACGGGACGCCATGGCCCGTACGAGCGGATCGTCCGCGTTGAGGACCGCGACGCCGCCTTCTTCAACTGAAGGGAGCGCTTCTACGAGTTCGCCCTTTGCCTGTGCGATCTGCTCCCGGCCGCCGAACTCGCCGATGTGGGCGGTGCCGACGTTGAGGACGAGGCCGATCTGCGGGGGCGTCAGATCCGTGAGGTAGCGGATGTGACCGATGCCGCGGGCGCCCATCTCCAGGACGAGGAACCTCGTCTCGTCGGTGGCGCTCAGCGCGGTCAGCGGCAGCCCGATCTCGTTGTTGAACGATCCCGGTGTGAACACCGTGGGCGCCTTGCGAGCGAGCACCTGGGCGATGAGGTCCTTGGTGCTGGTCTTGCCCGCCGAGCCGGTGAGGGCGACGAGGGTCGCGCCGAGCCGTCGTACGACATGACGGGCGAGGGCGCCCAGGGCGCTCTGGACGTCGTCCACGACGATCGCGGGCACGCCGACCGGGCGGGACGCCAGGAGGGCCACCGCGCCCGCCTCGACGACCGCGTTCGCGAAGTCGTGGCCGTCGACGTGCTCGCCGACGAAGGCGACGAAGAGGCTGCCGGGTTCCACTTCCCGGGAGTCGCGGACCACCGGGCCGGTGACCTGGACGGACGGATCCGGTATGTCGTGCGTCTGCCCGCCGACGACTTCTGCGATCTCGGCGAGGGAGAGGGCGATCACAAATTCATCCCTGGGTCTTCTGGATAGCTTCGCGGAGCACCTGACGGTCGTCGAAGGGACGGACCACTCCGGCGATGTCCTGGCCCTGCTCGTGGCCCTTGCCCGCGACCAGCACGGTGTCCCCCGGCCGTGCGCGGGCGACGGCGGCGGTGATGGCGGCGGCCCGGTCCTCGAAGACCTGGACCTCGCCACGCTCGTGCGCGGGCACCGACGCGGCGCCCTGGAGCATCGTCGCGAGGATCGCGAGGGGGTCCTCGGATCGGGGGTTGTCGGAGGTCAGTACGGCTGTGTCGGCGTGCCGGGCGACCGCGGCGCCCATCGGCTCCCGCTTGGTCCTGTCCCGGTCGCCGCCGCAGCCGAGCACGACGTGCAGCTTGCCCTCGGTGACCTTGCGCAGCGCGCGCAGGACCGATTCGACGGCGTCCGTCTTGTGGGCGTAGTCGACGACCGCGAGATACGGCTGCCCGGCGTCCACGCGCTCCAGGCGGCCCGGCACGCCCGGTACCGCGGCGATGCCGTCGGCGGCGAGCTGCGGGTCGAGGCCTGCGGTGGCCAGGGCGGCGATCGCGGCGAGGGTGTTGGCCACGTTGAAGGAGCCGGCCAGCGGCGAACGAGCGGTGATCAGCTCGCCCTTGGGGCCGACCGCGGTGAACGTCGAGTCCATCGGGCCGACTTCGACGTCCTGGGTGCGCCAGTCGGCGTCCGGGTGGCCCTCGGCGGAGTAGGTGACCACGGGGACCGTGGCCTCGACGGCGAGCCTGCGGCCGTACGCGTCGTCGAGGTTGACCACGCCCTGGCGGCTGCGCAGCGGGGTGAACAGCTGGGCCTTGGCCTGGAAGTAGTCCTCCATGCCCGTGTGGAACTCCATGTGTTCCGGGCTGAGGTTGGTGAAGACCGCGATGTCGAAGATGCAGGCGTCGACCCGGCCGAGGACCAGCGCGTGGCTGGAGACCTCCATGGCGACCGCGTCGACCCCGCGCTCCAGCATGACCGCGAACAGGGCCTGGAGATCGGTGGCTTCGGGGGTCGTGCGCTCCGACTTGATGCGCTCGTCGCCGATGCGCATCTCGACCGTGCCGATCAGACCCGTGGACCGGACCGTTTTCAGGCCGCCCTCTACGAGGTACGCGGTGGTGGTCTTGCCGGACGTTCCGGTGATGCCGATCTGGAGCAGATCGCGGCCGGGGTGACCGTAGATGGTCGCCGCCAGCTCACCCATCTGCCCGCGCGGGTCCTCGACGACCAGCACCGGCAGGCCGGTCGCGGCCGCGCGGTCGGCACCGGCCGGGTCCGTCAGGACGGCGAGGGCACCGAGGCCGGCCGCCTGCGTGACGAAGTCGGCGCCGTGCAGACGGGCGCCGGGCAGCGCGGCGTACAGGTCGCCGGGGCGGACGGCGCGCGAGTCATGGGTGATGCCCGTGATCTCGGCGGTCGACACCGGCGCTGTCGTCATGGTGACGGCGGCGCCCAGTTGGTCGGCGAGTTCCGCGAGGGGTGTGGCGGAGATCCGCGCCGGCCTGGGCGGCCCCGGGTAGGTCACGGATGCGCCCTTCTGGGGGGTTTGGGACTGATCGGCGGGTGGCACGGCGGTGAGCGTACCGGGCGCACCGGCCCCGGAGCGAAGTGAGGGGCGGGGCCTGCTGTCCTGCTGGCCCTGGTTCCCGGACTGGGAGGTGATCATGGTCACGGATCGGTTCCTGGCTGTTGCGCTGATCAGGGCGTGAAGGTCACGGGCAGATTCGCGGCCTTCGCCCCGGTGGGCGGGACCTGGAGGGTTTTGAGGGCGAACTCCATCACCTGCTTGTAGATCGGTCCGCAGATCTGACCGCCGAAGTAGCTTCCGCTGGTGGCGTTCTGGATCGCGCAGTAGACGGTGATGCGGGGGTTGTCGGCGGGCGCGAACCCGGCGAACGACGAGGTGTAGCCCTTGTACTTGCCGGTGGCCGGATCCACGCGGTTGGCGGTGCCGGTCTTGCCCGCGACCCGGTACCCCGGAATGGCGGCCTTACCGCCCGTGCCCTGCTCGTCGTCCACCACGGACTCCAGCATCTGGGCGAGGGTCTTCGCCGTCTTCGCACTGATGACCCGGGTCTTCTTGGGCGTCGCCGCGGGCGTGAAGCGGCCGTCGGGCCCCTTCGTGCCGCGCACCAGGGTGGGCTCGACGCGGACTCCGCCGTTGGCGACCGTCGAGTAGACGGAGGCCGCCTGGAGCGCGTTGAGGGACATGCCCTGGCCGAAAGGAATCGTGTACTGCTGCGAGGTCGACCACTTGTCGGCGGGCGCCAGGATGCCCTTGGTCTCGCCGGGGAAGTTCAGCCCGCTGTAGCTGCCGATGCCGAACTTGCGGAGATACGAGTACAGGACCTGGTTGGCCTCGGGCTGGGTCTTGCCGAGCTGGCCGGCCGCCTCGATGGTGCCGATGTTGCTGGACTTGGCGAGGACGCCGTTGAGCGTCAGGTTCCAGGTGGCGTGGTCCACGTCGTCCTGGAAGAGCCGGTCCCCGCGGTGCAGCCGGTTCGGCACGACGACATGCGTCAGCGGGGTGGCCGCGTTCTCCTGGAGTACGGCGGCCATCGTCATGACCTTGGCGGTGGAACCGGGCTCGTAGGCGTCCTGGAGGGCCGCGTTGCCCAGGGAGGCCGCGTTCGCCTGCGCGAGGTCGTTCGGGTCGAAGCCGGGCGCGTTGGCCATGGCGAGGATCTCGCCGGTGCGGGTGTCCTGCACTATCACGTACCCGCGGTCCGCCTTGGACTTCTTCACCTGCTCGGTGATGGCGTTCTGCGCGGCCCACTGGATGTCGCGGTCGATCGTCAGCTCCACGTCGGAACCGGGCACCGCCGGCGTCTCGGTGGAACCCGCGGTGGGCACCTGGAGACCGCCGGACTGGGCGTAACGGACCTTGCCGTCCTTGCCGGTGAGGTCCTCGTTCAGCTGCTGCTCGACCCCGCCGCCGCCCTTGCCGTCGGCGTTGACCCAGCCCAGTATCCCGGCGGCGAGATCGCCGTTCGGGTACACGCGCTTGGTGGTGGGGACGGCGAGGACACCGGCCAGCACGTTGACCGTGGTCGGGTCGGTGGCGGACTTGGTGTTCAGCGCGCTCTTCAGGTCCTTGATCTGCTTCCAGACCTGCGGGGTCTGCCGGTTGGCGAGCACCACGTAGCGCAGGTTCTTGTTCGAGGGCCTGAGCTTCTTGACGAGGGATGCCTGGTCCACGCCGAGGATCGGGGCGAGGAGGGCGGCCGCCTGTTCGGGCCCGTCGTCGATCTTCAGCTGCTTGCGGGTGAAGAGGGTGGGGTCGGCCGTGATCGTGTACGCGTCCACGCTGGTCGCGAGCGCCACGCCGGAACGGTCGGTGATCTCGCCGCGCTCGGCGGCCAGGACGTAGTCGACGTACCGGTTCTGCGCGGCCTTGGCGGCGTACGCGCTCGCGTCGACGGCCTGCACCTGGAGCAGCCGTACGACGAACGCGATGAGTACGAGGGTCAGCGCGAGGCTGATCATGCGCAGCCGGGGGCGGGGGCTACCGAGCCGGAGGGAGCG
>NZ_JBXVPZ010000404.1:0-9027 GCF_057961495.1 Streptomyces sp. P5F9
GGGCGGAGGTAGTAGCCGGGGGTGGGCTGTGTGGTGAGCGTGAGCGGCGATACGGGGAGCATGGCGTCTCCTGACGACCAAGGGCATGCCGGACGAGCAACTGCGGCCAGCACAGGTGGACTTGGCTCAAGAGTGACGACTTCGCTCCAAACTTGCAAGCTTGTCACCAAGATTGCATATTCGACACTCCGTTCCCGTCGATACAACGCCGCCCGCGATGCCATGCTGTCGCCATGCCAAACATGCGCCCAGTCCCGACCGTCCGTCGCCGACGTCTCGGCCAGGCCCTGCGCCAGTACCGCAATGCGGCCGGTCTCAGCCTCGACACGGCGGCACGGGCGATGGAGTGGATCGGCCCGAAGCTCTCGCGCATCGAGACGGCCAACGGGTACATCCGCCCCACCGAAGTGGCCCCTCTGCTCAAGGCGTACGGAGTGGTCGATCCGGAGGTCGTCTCGGCGCTGGAGGCCCTGGCCAAGGACGCGCGCAAGCAGGGGTGGTGGCAGACCTACACCGGCATCCTCTCCCCCTCCTACTCCGACTACATCTCCCTCGAATCGGACGCGGACAGCATCCGCGAGTTCTCTCCGTTGCTCATCCCGGGCCTGTTGCAATCGGCCGCCTACGCACGCGAGAGCATCAGCGCGAACGCCATCACGCGCACGGCGGAGGAGGTGGCGGCGCTGGCCGAGGTACGCCAGGCCCGCCAGGCCGTCCTCACCCGCCCCGGCGGCCCGCTCAAGCTGTGGGCTGTGATCCACGAGGCGGCCCTGCACCAACGATTCGCCCTGCGCCCCGCGACCATGCGCGAACAGCTACGGCGACTGCTCGATGCCGCGGAGATGCCCAACGTGACCATTCAAGTGATGCCATTGGACGCGACGCCGCACCCCGGCAACGTCGGCGGCTTCGGCCTGGTCGGCTTCCCCTCGCCGATGCCCGACGTAGTGCTACTGGAGAATCTCATCGGCTCGTCCTACGTTGAGGGCGTCGACGATGTTCGAACCTTCGCCGACGCCTTCGAACGCATCGTCGCGGCAGCACTGCCGACCGATGATTCCCTGGCTCTGATCGCCCGCATCGAGGAGAGACAACGCACGTGAGCGACATCCCCAAGTCGGACCTTCACAGCTTCGACCTGACCACGGCGATATGGCACAAGGCATCCGCAAGCGGCGGGGAGGGCAACTGCGTCGAGGTCTCCCAACTCCCGGGCGGGGCCAGGGCAGTTCGTGACTCCAAGGACCTCGACCGAACCCCTCTGCGCTTCACCGCTCCTGGATGGGCCGCCTTCCAAGTAGGCGTCCTAGCCAACGAGTTGGAATCGTTCGACCAGTGACTGCCTGAGGCGCTGGAGGTCATTCGTCGCGGAAGGGTGCCTGTTCTGCCAACTCGATTCCTCGGAGGCGTTGAAGCCAACGAGTGAACGCAAACGTGGCAATGCCGCAGCCCGTCACCCATCCCCACCCATCCGTCAGAAGGGTGTGCATGCCGTCATGGGCAGCGATGTAGATCACTAACGTCCCGGGCGGCACTGCAGTGAACACCTCCCGTCGGCTGTGCGAGGACAGCATCCAGTCCACTGGACGCCACACCTTGCCTAACGCATCGTGCAGTCGGTATCGAACAGCAGCCACTAGAAAGCCCCATGCACACCGGCGTTGTTCGCGACATGTGAGGACAATGCCGTTTTCCGGGTCACCAGCGAGATGCGCTCGCCACTCTCCGATGTCCCGTCGAGGACCCGCCAGTGTCGATGCCCAAGAGGTGAGTCCCCACGCTGCGTGCGATCTGTTGCCGGTCCTCTGGGATGGCCTTGAAAGTCGGATCGCCATCCGAGCGAGGAACGGGAACGCCATCAGTACGGCAAGCACACCGCCAGTAGAAGCCTCCGTAACACTCCACATCACGACCCGACCGCACATGTAGAAGTCGTTCGGCTCACTGACGGACATACTGGTGGTGGGCCATTCGCTCACGCCGTCCCGCCAGTCAACCGAAGCCCGAACCGACGCGCCCTGCGCGCCTCCAATGCGGTGCTGGCCTGTTTGCGACCCAGCCCCGTCAATTCGTAGTACCGGCGAGCAGGTCGACCCGGATGAGGGCTGTTCTCGGGCCAGCTCCTCACCCACTCCCGCCCTTCAAGGCGTTCCAAGATGGGGTAAACCGTTCCGGGGCCAAGGTCCGCCTCGCGACAGATACTCAACCCCCAAGCGGGATCATCGCCCGTGGCGGCAAGAAGTACTTCCAGTACCCCGATCGTAGGCTTCGTCAACCTGATGTTGGTCACACGGCCAGCCAACCATATATCGAGAACGAGTGACGCTATATATCGAGAACAAGTCATGCAGAGCGTGAAGGCAAAGCGCACCTTGCCGCATTGATCACGTTGTGCGCGTCGTTGCCGTACAACGCCGACTCCTCCAAGGTTGCCCAGACGCGCAGGTAGGTGGCGACACTGTCCGCGTCGTCGATCCACAACTCCGCGTGCCAGTCCTCGACGATGACGAGGCGTTCGTCGTAGACCCAGAAGCTGTTGCCGGGCCAGATCTTCAGTGGGGCGCTGAAGGGGATGATGCCTAGTTCGACGGTGTCCAGGCCGATCGCGGCGGCGAGATGGTGGAGTTGCGCCGCGAGGACGGACGGCGGACAGACCAGGGAGCGGAGTGCGCCCTCCCACATCATGATCCGGTGGGTGCGGCCACGCTGGTACAGCCTTTCCTGCCGTTGGATCCTCGCGCGCACCGCGTCCTCGGTGTCGCGTGGTGACCGCAGCAGATCGGCGTGCCGGGCGAAGACGTGGCGGGCGTAGTCCGCAGTTTGCAGCAGGCCGGGGATCAGGCAGCTCTCCCAGATCGTGAGGACCCGGGTGCGCTCGTGCTCCGCGGTGGCAGCATCCTGGACGGTTTTGTGTCCCGCCGCCAACTGGCGACGCCATGAGCGGATGTGTGACTCGAACCCCCGGAGTTTGGCGAGCAGTTCGTCGATGGCCTCGGGCTGGCCGGTCCCGTTCGCCCATGCCCTCAAGTCGTCGGCCGTCGCCGTCTGCCTGCCGTTCTCCAGCTTGCTCACCTTGACCTTGGTCCATCCCGGGCCGAGCCGTTCCGCGAGCTGCGTACCGGTGAGCCGGCCATCAGGAGCCGTCAGGCGAAGCTCCCGGAGCCGTACGCCGAGGGCTTCGCGGGCCTGCTGATAGTCCGTGCTCACCGATAGGCACCTGCCTTACCTCTACCCCCTGGCGTCGGCCAAGGCCTTGAACCGCTCGTACGGGACGGCGTAGTGCATCGCCACGTCACGCAGCCGGTTGTACTGATTGACGCATGCGGGCTCCGTGATCAGTTCGGCACCCGTGAGATTGTCTTCGTCGTCCCAGAGGCACAGGGCGACGATATGAGAGTCGAAGATCCAGAAATCCTCATCGGGGAGGTGCACGCGCTTGGCATCGGCGCGCCACATGTTCCGGACTTCTTCACCCAACTCGGCGTTGTGTCGGGCGTGCGCGAGAAGGTACAACTGCCCCTCCGTCGGGGGGTTGTCGACGATACGGACGCGGCCGACGTATGCGCCGTCGCGCGTCTTGGCACTGATGGTGCGTGCCCAGGGCGAGTCCATGTCCCAGGTCGGCGCTTCGCCCCGGACGAACTGGGCGTAGGTGTCGGTGGCCCTGTCCACGGCGTACCCCTCGCGCATCTCCAGATGCCAGGCGCTGTGCCGAAAGTTCTCGAAGAGCCGCGCGAAGGTGTCCGGATCGAGGATGCGCGGCTCGGTGTCCCGGTTCTTCGGGCCGAAGTCGATGATCGTGTTACGCGGCACCACGACGGGGATCTCGTCCTCGTCCAAGTGCTGAAGCTGGGCGATGGCGTCCGGGTCGGTGAGCCGGGGACCGTGCACGATGATCTCGCCCGTGTCCAGGTCTTCGTGGATCGCGGGGCAGGAACCTCCGCCGCTACCGGTGCCGTTGAAGCGCAGGCGTCGCGTCATGACAAGATCCTTTCCTCGGGAGGACTCGGGAGGACTGATCCATCAAGCATCACGGAGGGCAACTGCCTGTGTACCGAGTTCGGTTGGCCCGCGCGGCTAACATCGCGCAACTTCACCACACCGTCAAGAAACTTCGAGCAACTCCCCTCGTGCCGCGCAACTCCCCACTCCTACCGTCCTGTTCATGGCTACGACGGAACAGCGGGACGTAGACCCGCATACGGCAGTGGAATCCCTCCGCCAAGCACTCGCCGAGGCCGGGATCGTCCTCCCGTCCCTCAACGTCGACTTCGTAAACCCCGACCTGAAACTCGTCGAGTTGGGAAGAGTTCGCGCCGATGTGGTCGTCCGTCTGGCGGAGGCAGTTCGGCGAGCGGGCCGCGCATGACCGCGGCGGAGCAGCAGGAAGGCACTCTGGTCTTCGACGCCGAGACCGGCAAACTCGGTTACGTCATGGGGTACGAAGGCCCGTACGTGCAACTCCGGCCGGTGGCGGGCGGACGCGCCTGGGACGCTGCCCCCGCTCGCGTCCGTCCCGCCACGCAGGCGAAACGTCGCACATCCATGCGTGAGCGCATCAGGGCGCTCAACACAGCGAGCAGCGGCGCGATCTCCGCATGAGCACGCCGTCGATCGATGACCTCTCAACGCGTTCCGCCGAGTGTGCCGTCGCCGCCAGGCCGAGTTATCAAGGCTTGCACCAGGACTGCCGCCAGACCGACGACATTCCGCTTCCTCACGGGGGCGGCGTGGTCCTCATCGCGCGTTGTACCTGCCCCTGCCATACGTACATCGCGACAGAGCCGTAGATCTGCACCCTCGCGGTCGAGCCCTACCCCGCGTCAAGCCGCCCCTTCCCCACCCGCGGCTCCAGCGGCGGAGCCGTCACCCACCCGTGCGTGAGGCACTCCGGGCGGCGGCAGTCCGGGGCCGGGCGTCGTACGGTCGCGTAGGCCAGGACCGAGCCCACCACCAGGACGCCCGCGCACCACAGCATCGCCCGGTCGAAGGCGTCGTCGAAGGCACCCGCCGAGCGGTACGCCTCCGGCCCCATCCCCGCGAGCAGCGGCAGCGCGGCGACCGCGATGAGGCCGGCCGCGCGGGCCGCCGCGTTGTTGATGCCGCTGGCCAGGCCCGCGCGGGCCGTGTCGACGGAGGCGAGGACCGTGGCCGTGAGCGGGGCGACCAGGATGACCATGCCGGAGCCCATCACGAGGAGGGCGGGCACGACGTCGGCGAGGTAGGAGGCGTCCGGGCCGACGCGCAGCATCAGCAGCATCGCCGTGGCGCACAGGAGCGGCCCGGCCGTGAGGGGGATGCGGGGGCCGATGCGCTGGGCCAGTTCGCCCGAGCGTGCCGAGAAGAGCAGCATCAGGGCGGTTGTCGGGAGGAGGGCCGTGCCCGCCTGGAGCGCCGAGTAGCCCGCCACCACCTGGAGTTGGAGCGCGGTCAGGAAGAAGAAGCCGCCGAAGGCCGCGTAGACGCAGAGGGTGACGAGGTTGACCGCCGTGAACTGGCGCGACGCGAAGATGTCCGGCGGCGTCATCGGGTCGGCGCTGCGCTTCTCGACGTAGACGAAGGCGACGCCCGCGGCCACTCCCGCGACGGCGGTCAGCGCGACCACCAGCGAGCCGTTGCGCGCCTCGATCAGCGCGTACGTCACGAGCGCGAGCGACACAGCCCCCAGTGCCGCGCCCAGTACGTCGAAGCGGCCGTGCTTGCGGCCGTCCGCCGACTCGGGGACATGGCGTACGGCGATGGGGACGCAGATCAGGGCCAGGGGGACGTTGATCAGGAACACCCAGCGCCAGCCGGGGCCGTCCACCAGCCAGCCGCCGAGGAACGGGCCGATCGCCGCGCCGATGCCGCCGAAGCCGGACCACAGGCCGACCGCCCTGGCCCGGTCGTCGGGGTGGAAGGAGGCCTGGATCAGGGCGAGGGAGCCCGGGGTGAGGAGGGCGCCGCCGATGCCCTGGAGCGCGCGGGCGGCGACCAGGACGCCCACGTTGGGGGCGAGTCCGCACAGCAGGGAGGCCGCCGCGAACCACACCACACCCAGGACGAAGATCTTGCGGCGGCCGTAGCGGTCGCCGAGGGAACCGCCGAGGAGGATCAGGCCGGCCAGCGTCAGCATGTACGCGTTGACCGTCCACTGGAGGGCGGCCAGGTCGGCGCCGAGATCGCGGCCGATGCGGGGCAGGGCGACATTGACGACGGTGGAGTCCACCAGGGCCATGCTGGAGCCGAGCACGGTGGTCAGCAGGATCCACTTGCCCTGGGGCGAGGCGAGCCGGACGTCGGACATGTCCCAGGTATACAGCGAGCCCGGTGCCGTAGCACCGGGCTCGCGAAACAGACGGCTCAGAAAGACTTACTTGATCTTCGTGCCCGTTGAGCGCAGGTTCGAGCACGCCTCGGTGACACGCGCCGCCATCGACGCCTCGGCGAGCTTGCCCCAGGTGCGCGGGTCGTAGGTCTTCTTGGAGCCGACCTCGCCGTCGACCTTCAGGACACCGTCGTAGTTCTTCAGCATGTGATCCGCGACGGGGCGCGTGAACGCGTACTGGGTGTCGGTGTCGAGGTTCATCTTCACGACGCCGTTCTCCAGCGCGGTGGCGATCTCCTCCGGCGTGGAGCCGGAGCCGCCGTGGAAGACGAAGTTGAACGGCTTGCTGCCGGCCGGCTGGCCGTACTTCGCGGCCACGCCCTCGTTCAGCTCCTTGAGCAGCTCGGGGCGGAGCACGACGTTGCCAGGCTTGTACACGCCGTGCACGTTGCCGAACGACGCGGCCAGCAGGTAGCGGCCCTTCTCACCGAGGCCGAGCGCCTCGACCGTACGGATCGCGTCCTCGACCGTGGTGTAGAGGGAGTCGTTGATCTCGTGCGAGACACCGTCCTCCTCGCCGCCGGTCGGGGTGATCTCCACCTCAAGGATGATCTTCGCGGCGGCCGCGCGGGCCAGCAGCTCCTGCGCGATGGCAAGGTTGTCGGCGAGGGTCTCCGCCGAGCCGTCCCACATGTGCGACTGGAACAGCGGGTTGCCGCCGGCCTTCACGCGCTCCTCGGAGACGGCGATCAGCGGACGGACGTAGCCGTCGAGCTTGTCCTTGGGGCAGTGGTCGGTGTGCAGCGCGACCGTGACCGGGTACTTCTCGGCGACGATGTGCGCGAACTCGGCCAGGGCCACGGAACCCGTGACCATCTCCTTGGCGTACTGGCCGCCCAGGAACTCGGCGCCACCCGTGGAGATCTGGACGATGCCGTCGCTCTCGGCCTCCGCGAAGCCGCGCAGCGCAGCGTGCAGGGTCTGGGTCGAGGTCACATTGATGGCCGGGTAGGCGAACTTGCCTGCCTTCGCCCGGTCGAGCATCTCGTTGTAGACCTCGGGGGTTGCGATGGGCATCTGTCCGCTCCTTGGGATGTGCGGGTTGGCGATCTTCGCGATCTGCGTGCTACGGCCCTGACCTAGACCTTGGGTGCGACGTCATCGTCGGCCCCATCTTTCCAGACGCGGCCGCAAGCTGAGAGTGGGCGGTCAGTCCAGGCCCAGCTCGTCCTTGGAGTAGGCGAAGAGATACGGAACTCCCGCGCCCTGCTCGATCTTCTCGGCGGCACCGGTCGCCCGGTCCACGATGGTCGCGACGCCGACGACCTCGGCACCGGCCGCGCGCACGGCCTCGACGGCGGTGAGCGGGGAGTCGCCCGTGGTGGAGGTGTCCTCGACGACCAGGACCCGGCGGCCCTTGATCTCGGGGCCCTCGACCTGGCGCTGCATGCCGTGCGCCTTCGCGGCCTTGCGCACGACGAACGCGTCCAGCTTCCGGCCCCGCGCGGCGGCGGCGTGCAGCATCGACGTGGCGACCGGGTCGGCGCCCATGGTCAGCCCGCCGACCGCGTCGAAGTCCAGGTCGGCGGTCAGGTCGAGCAGCACCTGCCCGACGAGCGGGGCGGCCTCGCCGTCGAGGGTGACGCGGCGGAGGTCGATGTAGTAGTCGGCCTCCAGCCCCGACGACAGGGTCACCTTGCCGTGCACCACGGCCTTGTCCTTGATCTGCTGCAGCACCACGCCGCGTACGTCCGTCATGCCGCCCAGCTTAGAGGCGCCTCCACGCCCAGGTCATCGTGGCTTCCAGCGGCTCGATCGGGGTGACCAGGCGGGGGAGGGTGTTCAGGCCGTCGGGCGGCCCGGTCTGCGGTTCCACGCACACGGCGGCCTCCTGCTCGTCGTAGACGACGACCCACTCCTCCGGGCTGGTCACCTTGAGCTCCAGCTGCCCCGGCCAGGTCAGCGTGACGTCGACGCCGCCGGGCATGCCGAAGCAGTCGTCCCAGGGGCCCGGCTTGCGGTCGATCCGCTTGCCGGTGGGGAGGTGGTCGTCGCCGCGCTCCTCCTGCCAGGCGGGGCTGAAGTCGACGGTGACGTCCTCGCCGCCGAGGTTGCGGTGGAACCACGGGTGCCAGCCGATCTGCGCCGGGAAGGAGTCGTCGTACGCCTCCACCGCCATCGTGAGCGTCAGGGAGTCCCCGGTCAGCGCGACGGCCTGGGTGACACGGCCCGGGTGGGGCCAGGGCTCGACCAGGTCGTACGTGATGACCGCCTCGTCGGCCGACCTGCGGGCGGTGCGCCAGGCGCCGTCGCGGACCGTGCCGTGGATGGCGTGCGGCGGGGAGTTGAGGGGCATCTGGCGGACGGTCGTACCGTCGCGGAAGCGGCCGTCGCGGATCCGCCCGCACCAGGGGACCATCGGGAAGCACCCGAACCGCTCGCCCTGGCGCAGGAGTTCGGTGCCGCCGACGCGGAGCCCTCCGATACGGCCGCCGTTGCCCGGCTGCACCGTCACTTCCGCGTCGCCCGCGGTCAGCGTGATCTCTTCGTTACTCACGGCACGACCCTACTGGGCGGATCAAGAGGGCGAACGGCAACCCGTCAACGGCGTTTGCGCAGCACCCTGTTGACCACGATCGCCGAGGCCAGGATCACCGCCGCGGCGGGGGCCGCCCAGCGGAGGGTGGCGTTCGTCGAGACGGTCTGCGGGGCGGGGACGG
>NZ_JBXVPZ010000405.1:0-9027 GCF_057961495.1 Streptomyces sp. P5F9
GCCCCGACCTCGACCCCGACTCAGACCCCGGGCACGACTCCGCACGTCTCCGCGAACCGCGTCCCATCCCACTCCAACACCCCCTACCCGATGGGAGTTTCCGAACCATGCCGCCAGAACCCACCGGTCCGTCCCGTCCGTCCAACCCGTCCCGTCCGTCCCGCCCTCGAAGTCAACGCCCGACCCTGCTGCTCACCGGCGCCGCCGGAGTACTCGGCCAAGCCCTGATCGACGAGCTCCGCGACGACTACGACCTGATCTGCCTGCGCCACCGGGCACCCCTGGACGACCCCCGGGTACGGGAGGTGACGGCGGACCTGTGCGCCCCCGGTCTGGGGCTCTCCGCCGCCCAACGGCTGGACCTCGCCGCCGAGGTGGACGTGGTCGTGCACTCCGCCGCGGCCACCAACTGGCGGCTGGACCCGGCCGACATCTGGCGCACCAACCTGGACGGCACCCGGTCGATGCTCGACCTCGCGGCCCGCGCCGACGCCCCCTTCTTCTACATGAGCACCGCTTTCGTGGCGAACCCGCTCGCGCCCGAGGAGCGGGAGCGTTTTCCCGGGGCGGCCGCCTACCTCGCCTCCAAGACGGCGGCCGAGGAGGCCGTACGGTCGGCCGAGGTGCCCGGGGTCATCCTGCGTCCGTCCCTGGTCATGGGTGACTCGTCCACCGGCCGGATCGCCCGGGTGCAGGGCCTGACCCGGGCGCTGGGCGGGATCGTCAAGGGCCAGGTCCCGGTGCTGCCGGGCTCGCCCGGGACACGGATCGACATGGTGCCGCAGGACGTGGTGGCCCGCGCGGTGGGCGACCTGGTCAGATCCGGCGTCGCACAGGGCGAGTACTGGCTGACCGCCGGGCGCGAGGCCATCCTCCAGCGGGAGGTCGTCGACATCTGCCTGGAGTTCGCCGGACAGCACGGTGAACGCCCGCACCCGCCGCGGCTGATCCCCGTGGAAGCGGTGCACCGGCTGCTGCTGCCGCTGCTGGAGGGGCCGTCCTTCCCCGCGCTGGTGCGGCGCCGGCTCCAGGACTACGCCGAGCTGCTGCTGGTCTTCCAGCGCGAGCTGCCCTTCGCGTCCGACCTGGGGACACCGCACTGCGGCACGGCCCCCACGCGCTCCGCGATCCGCTCGGCGCTGACACGCAACGTGGAGCGCTGGGCCACCGGCCGAGGGGGCCTGCGCCGGCCGCGCACGCCCCAGACCCCGGCGGAGCTGGCGTCATGACCGCGTTGGAGGCGGCGGCACACACCGCCGTAGGGGTCGCTTGTCCCGTCGCCGTAGAGGCGGCCGCTCCCGCTACCGCAGGGGTGGCTGCTCCCGTTACAGCAGGGACGGCCGGTCCTGTCGCGGTGGAGACGGCCGCTCATGCCCCCGCAGGGACGGCCGGTCCTGTCGCCGTGGAGGTGGCGGCTCACGCCCCCGTAGGAGTGGCCGCCCACGCCGCCGTAGAGGTAGCTGCTCCCGCTACCGCAGCGGCGGCCGGTCCCGCCCCCGCAGGGGTGGCTGGTCCCGCCGCCGTAGAGAAGGCCGGTCCCGCGCTCGCAGATACGGCCTCTCCCGCCGCCGTAGAGACGGCCACTTCCGCCCCCGCAGGGGTGGCCGCTTCCGCCCCAGCAGAGACGGCCGCTCTCGCCCCCACAGCCCCGCCCCCCGACACCGCCGAGCTCTACCGCCGCCCCCTCGGTGCCGGCCGGGCGGTCATGGGTGCGGTGCTCGGGGGGATGGCCGAGGTGTACTCGGAGGGGGCCTGGGTGCATACCGATGACGGGCGTAGGTACCTGGACTTCGGGGGCTACGGCGTCTTCATCCTGGGGCATCGGCACCCGGCTGTGCTCGACGCGGTGCACCGGCAGTTGGACGCGCATCCGCTGGCCACCCGGGTGTTCCTGGAACCCGTCGCCGCGCGGGCCGCTGCCGCGCTGGCCGCGCACACCCCGGCGGGTCTCGACCACGTCCACTTCGTCAACTCCGGTGCCGAGGCCACCGAAGCGGGGCTGAAGCTGGCCCGTGCGCAGGGGCGCAACGCGCTGGTGACCACCGTGTCCGGGTACCACGGCAAGACCCTGGGGGCGTTGAGTGTCACGGCCAACTCCCTTTACCAGCAGCCCTTCGAGCCGTTGTTGCCGGACACCGCGCAGGTCGCCCACGGGGACTTGGCCGAGCTGGAGGCGGCGCTCCGTGGGCGTCGCGACCGTGCCTGCCTGATCCTCGAACCGGTGCAGGGCGAGGGCGGGGTGCGGATCCCGCCGCCCGGGTACCTCGCGGAGGCGGCCGGGCTGTGCCGTGCGTACGGCGCCTTCCTGATCGTGGACGAGGTGCAGACCGGTCTTGGCCGGCTCGGTACCTGGTGGGGTGTGGACGCCGAGGGCGTGGTGCCCGATGTCCTCCTCGTGGGGAAGGGGCTCAGCGGCGGTGTCGTACCGGTGGCGGCGATGGTGGCCACCAAGGACGCCTACGCTCCGTTCTCCCGCGACCCCTACCTCCACACCTCCACCTTCGGCGCCTCGCCGATCGCCTGTGCCGCGGCGACGGCGGCGGTCGAGACGATCGACCGCGAGGACATCGTGGGCCGGGCCGCCGCGCTCGGCCGGCAGTTGCTCGCGGGAGTCGTGGAGATCTGCGCCCCCTACCGGGACCGCCTGGTGCACGAGGTCCGCGGCAGGGGACTGCTGATCGGGATCGAGTTCACCCGGGCACAGGCCGTCGGCGAGACGCTGCTGGAGCTGGTGAGCCGCGGCGTCCTGGTCAACCACTCGCTCAACTCCACACGCGTCCTCCGGCTGACGCCGCCGGCGATCGCCGACACCGACGAGGTCCAGCTCTTCCTGGATGCCTTGGCCGAAGCACTGCGGGCCGTGCACACCCGCCTCGGCTGAGCGTCACGACATCAGCACGACAGCCCCCCCACGTCAGCCCCCCACGTCAGTGAGGACGAACCCCATGCGCCATGTGACAGTCCGGATGACGGCTCAGGGCATCGACCCCGAGCACGCCTACCGGAGGATCAGCGACTTCAGCCGGTACCCCGAACTCACCACGACGGTCCGCGCGGTGGAGGTGCAGCCTCCGCGGCCCGACGGTTCCGTGGTCTCCGCGTGGACCGTCTCCTTCCGCAACGGGCTGATGCGCTGGACGGAACGCGACACCTTCTCGCCGGCCGCCCTCTCCATCGCGTTCGAGCAGCTCAGCGGCGACTTCGAGACCTTCGAGGGCAGCTGGACCTGCGAGGCGCACCAGGACGGCACCACCGTCACCTTCCGGGCCGCGTTCGACCTGGGGATCCCCACGCTGGCCGAGATCCTCGACCCGGTGGCCGAGTCGACGTTACGCACCAACATCGAGAAGATCCTCCAGGGTCTGCTCGGCACGGTGTCGCCGGCCGGTCTCGCGGACGCCGCGCATGGCTGACCTCGCCCTGGCCCGCCCGCCGGACCCGGGCCAACAACTGCGCGACGAGCCCGGCCCGGACACCGAACATTGCCTGCGCCTGTACGCGAAACTCGCCTCCGGTGTCACCGTGATCACCACGCAGGGAGGGGCCGGCCCCGCCGGCATGACCGTCTCCTCCCTCACCTCGCTCTCGGCCCGCCCACCCCTCCTGCTCGCCTGCCTGCGCAACGGCTCCCACACGCTGTCGGCGATCCGCGGCCAGGGCGTCTTCGCGGTCAACCTGCTCCGGGACAAGCAGAGTTCGCGGGCTGCCCGCTTCGCGGACCCGGCGGCCTCGTCGGCGGAGCGGTTCCGCGGGATCCCGCTGCGTCCCGTCCTGGGAGCACCCGTCTTCGGCGACGCGCTCGGCTGGTCGGTCTGCCTGGTCGAGGACATCCGCCGCTACGGCGACCACAGCGCGGTGGTGGGACGGGTGGCGGCGGTGCAGGTGGCGTCGGGCCGTCCCCTGCTCTGGCACGACCGGAGGTTCGGGTCGCTGTCCGGGGCCGGGGAAGGAGCGCCCCGGTGACCCTGTTCGCGCCGGGCACGCCCTGCTGGGAGTCCGGGGACCCGGACGGCACGGACCCGCCGTCCACCGTGCGCGGCCGGATCGGTGCCGATGTGGCGGTGGTGGGCGCGGGACTCGTAGGACTGTCCACGGCGTACCACCTCGCGGAACGTCAACCCTCCCTGGACATCGTGGTGGTGGACGCGCGGCGGCCGGCGGCCGGTGCCAGTGGGCGGGGCACCGGGCTGCTGGGTCCGCGGGCGGGTCCGCCCGTCGACCGGGCGGTGCGTCGGTACGGGCCCGCCGTCGCCCGCCGGATGCACCGGGCCAGCATCGAGGCGGTACGGCAGGTCGTGGACCTGTGCGACCGGCTCGGCGTGCCCTGCGCGGACGGGGAACAGATCGTCGCCACGCGCTCCCGCACCGGGCTGGCGTCCCTGGCCCGGCAGGCCGCCGCCTACCGCGCCCTGGACCTGGGCGTG
Source organism: Streptomyces sp. P5F9 (assembly GCF_057961495.1). NCBI lineage: Bacteria > Bacillati > Actinomycetota > Actinomycetes > Kitasatosporales > Streptomycetaceae > Streptomyces > Streptomyces sp. P5F9. The sequence continues at coordinate 4,425 of NZ_JBXVPZ010000405.1, forward strand.
CCCGTCCTCTGCGCCGCCGACATCCGGCGCCGGGTCGACGTGCCGTACCACGCGGGTCTGCTCCACCGGCACACCGCCACCCTCGACCCGGCCGCGCTGACGGCGGCGCTGGCGAGGGCCTGCGTGGCCAAGGGCGTACGGCTCTACGGCGGCAGCCCGCTGCGGGAGGTGCGGGGCGGGGACGGACACGGGCCTGAACTGCTGTTCCCGCACGGCACCGTGCGGGCGCCGCGGTCCGTGCTGGCGGTGAACGCCGGGGTGGCCGGGCTCGGGCTGCCGGTGGGCACGGTGCTCGGGCTTGAGGTGCACGCGGTGGCGACCGAGCCGCTGGGCCACGAGGCGCGGGCGCTTCTCGGGCACGGCGGCCTGGCGGTGATTGACGCGGTGCCGCTGGCCCCGTACTTCCGCCTCACCGGGGAAGGCCGACTGGTGGTCGGGGGCGGTACCGCCCTGTGTCCGGACGGGGTCGGACCCCGCCGTAGAGCTGTGCTGCGGGTCTTCGCGTTCCACCGGCTGGAGCAGTCGCTGCGGGCCCTGCACCCGGCGCTGGCCGCGGTGGAGGTCACGCATCGCTGGGCGGGCGGGATCGGGGTGACGGCCGACGGTCTCCCCGTGGTGGGGCCGGTCCGGGGCCGGCCCGGTGTCTGGTACGCGGGCGGCTGCAACGGGCACGGTCTCGCGATGTCCGTGGCGCACGGCTCCTACCTCGCCGCATCCCTGCTGGGCGACGCGGACACACCCGAGCCGCTGCCCTGGCACCGCTCCCGGGCGCCCCGGCTGCCGGTGTCGGGACCGGCCCGGCCGCTCCTGCGGGCCCACCTGGCCGCGATGGACCGCACCGCCCGCCGCGCGGCGGGGCCCGCACTCGGGCCCCGGGGGTGAGGAGCCGCCGTAGACCATCCGCGCCGTGGACCAACCGTCCGACTTCCCTTCGACTGCCGCACCACCACACGGACGCCGGGCTCACCGGGAAAGGAACACCAATGATCGGGACACTGCTGGCAAGGCCGTTGGAGCTCATGGAGGAGAACTTCCGCAGGCCGACCGGGCGGGCCGGGCGGTTCTTCGGAAACCTGATGGCGGTGCAGCACCGGAGCCTCACCGAGTGGACGATCGAGCACATGGACGTGCGCGGCCGCCAACGGGTGCTGGACGTCGGCTGCGGCGGGGGCATGGCGGTGAAGCTGCTGTCGCGGCGGGCCGCCCAGGGGTTCGTCGCCGGGGTGGACTACTCGATGGAGATGGTCGAGCAGGCGGCACGGCGCAATCTGCCGGCCATCGCGCGCGGCCGGGTCGAGGTCCGGCACGGGGACTGCTCCCAACTGCCGTACGAGGACGCCTCGTTCGACCAGGTCTGCGCGATCGAGACCTTCTACTTCTGGCCGGATCCGCTCGGCGGTCTCGCCGAGGCGCACCGGGTGCTGAAACCGGGCGGCCAGGTGGCCGTCACGCTGGAGATGAGCCGGGAGGCCGCCGACGACCCGTCACTGACGCAGCGGTTCTTCGGCCGGCGCTTCACGGAACGCTCGCAGCGGGCGGGGCTGCACATCCTCTCCGGGGACGACCTGGTGGACCGGCTCACCAAGGCCGGTTTCCAGGACGCCCGTTTCGTGTCGGAGCCGCGCCGTTCGCTGGGCTGGGTCTGCGCGCTGGCGCGGAAGTGAGGGCGATCGCGATGACCGGCGTGCGCGATGGCGTGGTGGCGGGTGCCCCGAGGGCGGCGGGGCTGCCCTTGCTGGGCAGCGTGCTGGACTTCCGGCGGGACATCCTCCAGGCCATGCACCGGGGGCGCGCCGTCCACGGCGACCTGGTCCAGTACCGGCTCGGGCCTGTGGCGGTGCACGGGGTGTCCAGTCCGGAGCTGGCCGCCGAAGTACTGACCGACAGCGACCGGTTCGGCAAACTCGGGCCGGACAACCCGCTGCGGCTCGTCCTCGGCGAGGGCCTGCTGACCAGCGACGACCACAAGAGCTGGCTGCGCAACCGGCGGATGATGCAGCCGATCTACACCAAGCAGGCCCTCGCGGGCATGTTCGCGACGATGGGGGTCTCGGCGGCCGAGCAGATCGCGCACATGGCGGACCGCTACCGGACGGGCGCGGTGGTGGACCTGCACACGGAGATGATGCGGGTCACCCTCGACATCGTCAGCCGCTGCATGTTCAGCACCGATGTGAGCCGGACCCTGGCCGGTCTCGGCCCGGATGCCGTGGACGTCGCCATCAACTACGCCTTCGACCGGCTGCAGAACCCGCTGAGCCCGCCGACGTCCTGGCCGACCCCCCGCAACCGGCGCTTCCACGAGGTCATGCGGGGACTCGACGACCTCATCCACCGGATCATCGCGGAACGCCGGCAGCCCGACGCCCCCACCGGCGGCGGGGATCTGCTGGACATGCTGCTGGCCGCCCGCGACGCCGACACCGGCCAGGGGATGACCGACCGGGAGCTGCGGGACGAGGTGATCACCACCTTCGCCGCCGGCCACGAGACCACCGCGATCACCCTCACCTGGGCCTTCTACCTGCTCTCCCGGCACCGCGAGGTGCTGGAGCGGGTCCAGCGGGAGGTGGACGGCGTCCTGGGCGACGACCTGCCCACCCCCGACGACCTGGCGGCGATGCCGTACACCCTGCGGGTCTTCGAGGAGGCCCTGCGGCTCTACCCGTCGGCGCCGATCCTGCCCCGGCTGGTGCTGCGGGACACCGAACTGGGCGGCTACCGGGTGCCGGCCGGGTCACGCGTCCTGGTGAACCTGTACGACATCCACCGGCACCCCCGGCACTGGCCGGACCCCGAGCGCTTCGACCCGGACCGCTTCCTTCCGGAGACCGGCACGGGGCGCCACCGCTTCGCCTATCTGCCGTTCGGCGCGGGGCCCCACCTCTGCATCGGGAAGCACTTCGCGCTCATGGAGGCGCATCTGCTGCTGTGCGCCCTGGTGCGCCGCTGGGAGTTCCGCCATGTTCCCTCACACCGGGTGGTGAACCACGCCACCATCACCCTGCGGCCCAGGTACGGAATGCTGATGACGATGCATCAGCGGACGCCCTCGGCCGCACGTCCCGCCCATGTCGCCGGAGAACGGACCTCATGAACGCCGACGCCTCGCTCCTCGACCCCGAGCACATCAACCGGACCCGCTACCGGCCGGGCCAGCGGGCCGGCCACTACGAGAGCTTCTACCAGCGGGGCAACCACCCCACGGAACCCCGCGCGTTCTGGATCAGGTACACCGTGTTCAGTCCTGCCGGGATGCCCGAGGCGGCCATCGGCGAGCTGTGGGCGATCTGGTTCGACGGGGTGACCGGACAGCATGTGGTGGCCAAGGAGGAACACCCCATCGCCGACTGCCACTTCAGCGCCGACTCGTTCGGCGCCCGGGTCGGCGACCGCGTGCTGGAACCGGGCCGCCTCAAGGGCGAGGCGCGGGGACCGGACGGCCGGATCGGCTGGGACCTGACGTATGCCGGGGACCAGCCGCCGCTGTTCCTGCTGCCGCCGAGGATGTACCAGGGTGGCTTCCCCAAGGCCAAGAGCCTGGTCGGCACGCCGCTCGCCCGGTACAGCGGCAGCCTCGACGTCAACGGCGAGGAGATCGACATCGACGGCTGGACGGGCAGCCAGAACCACAACTGGGGCAGCCGGCACACCGACCACTACGCCTTCGGGCAGGTCGCCGGCTTCGACGGGGAGCCCGACAGCTTCCTGGAGGTCGTCACGGCCCGCGCCAAGCTCGGCCCCGTCCACATCCCGCAGGTCACCTTCCTCGTCCTGCGCCACGACGACCGCGAGTACTCGCTGGTGTCACTGCGTCAGGCGCTCACCGCCAAGGCGGACTTCGGCTACTTCTACTGGGACTTCGCCACGTCCGACGGCACCGTCGACATCCGCGGCCGGATGACCGCCCCCAAAGAACGGTTCGTGGGCCTCAACTACTACAACCCGCCCGGCGGGATCAAACACTGCCTCAACACGAAGATCGGCTCCTGCACGGTCGAGATCGCCAACCGGGTCACCGGCAGACGCACCGCGCTCAAGACCGACAGCCGCGCCCTGATGGAGATCCTCACGGACGACCGTGAGCACGGCATCACCATCCGCGCGTGAGCGGCCCGGCCCCGCTCGGCGAGCGCGTCACGGTCCGGGTGCCGCCGGACACGGCGTACGCCGCCGTCAGCGACGTCACGCGCATGGGGCAGTGGAGTCCGGAGGTCCGCGGCGCCCGCGTGCTGGGCGGCCGCGGACCCGTGCGCGTGGGCACCCGCTTCGTGGGACTCAACCGCGCCGCGTGGCTGCCCTGGGCCACCCTGTGCACCGTGGTCGCCGCTCGGCCGGGGAGCTGCTTCTCCTTCAGGGTCAGCATCCTGGGTGTCGCCCTGTCGCAGTGGACGTACCGGTTCACGGAGGTACCCGGGGGATGCGAGGTGACGGAGGAGTGGCTGGACCTGCGGTCGGCGGTCGCCGGACGGCTGCTCACCGTCGTCAGCCCGGTGGTCACCGGTGTGGTCCGGCGCCGCGAGCGCAACCGCGCGACGATGCGGGCGACACTCGCCGCTCTCCGGACGGCCCTGGAGGACGGCTGAGGCGGGAGCCTGAGGGG
>NZ_JBXVPZ010000406.1:0-9021 GCF_057961495.1 Streptomyces sp. P5F9
ACCACGTTGCCGTGGGTGTCGGCCAGGCACTGGGTCTCCACGTGGCGGGGTTTGTCGAGGTAGCGCTCGACGAAGCACTCGCCGCGGCCGAAGGCGGCGACCGCCTCGCGGACCGCGGAGTCGTACAGCTCGGGGACCTCTTCGAGGGTGCGGGCGACCTTCAGACCGCGGCCGCCGCCGCCGAAGGCGGCCTTGATCGCGATGGGCAGCCCGTGCTGCTCGGCGAAGGCGACGACCTCGTCCGAACCCGACACCGGGTCCGGCGTGCCGGCCACCAGCGGGGCACCGGCGCGTTGGGCGATGTGCCGGGCGGCGACCTTGTCACCGAGGTCGCGGATGGCCTGCGGGGGCGGGCCGATCCAGATCAGGTCCGCGTCGAGGACGGCCTGCGCGAAGTCGGCGTTCTCGGACAGGAATCCGTAGCCGGGGTGGATGGCGTCGGCACCGGACTCGCGGGCCGCGGTCAGGACTTTGTCGATGTCCAGGTAGCTGGTCGCCGGTGTGTCACCGCCCAGGGCGAATGCCTCATCCGCGGCGCGGACATGCAGAGCGTCCCGGTCCGGGTCGGCGTATACGGCCACGCTCGCGATCCCGGCGTCCCGGCAGGCCCGGGCTACGCGGACAGCGATTTCGCCACGATTGGCGATGAGCACCTTGCGCACGTGTGGCCTTCCTGTCCTCTCACGGACGGTGTGATCGTGACGCTCCACGGCTGCGGCTCGCACACCGGCAGCGACCCGGTCGGCCCGCCGCCGAGAGCCGCCGACCAGGGCGTGACCGGATCGGTCAGCGATCCTTGTGGCCGACGATCAGGACGTCGTCGCGGGAGTCCGTGAGCCCGACCGTCTCGGGCCGGAATCCGGCGTCCCGCAACCATCCGTAGCAGTCCTCGACGGAGTATTCATGGCCTCCGGCGGACCAGACGAGCATGCTGAGGCTCGCCATGACGGCAAAGAGCGGAGGTGTCTCGTCGCTGACCATGGGGTCGTAGATGATCACCGCACCGCCGGGCCGGACGGCCGTGTACGCGTTCTTCAGCAGTTTGATCCGCTCCTCCGTGCCCCAGTTGTGCAGGATGTGACCGAAGATCAGCACATCAGCCTCGGGCAGCGGGTCCGTGAAGAAGTCACCGCCGTGGAAGGTGATCGGCTTCGCGGGGGCGAGCTTCTCGACGTGCTGTGCGAAAGCGCGCTCCAGGGGCGGCAGGTCGAAGACTCCCGCCTCCAGGTGGGGGTGCGCGGTCACCAGGTGGTGGGCGAGGTTGCCGCGGGCGCCGCCGATGTCGACGAAAGAGGCGTACGAGCTCCAGTCGAGTCCGCCGACCCGCGCGGCGATGGGCGTGTTGAACATGTCCATGCTGTCGAGGAAGGAGTCGGTCGCCTCCTGGTCCACGTACAGCGAGTGGTACGGATTTCCCTCGGTGGCGGCGGTGTTGTGCGGCTGTCCGGTGCGCAGCGACTCACCGAGTCCGGCCCAGGCGGGATTCAGTTCACGCTCGCAGAACTGCAAGTAGCCGCCGATGAATTCGGGGCGGCCGCGGACCAGGAAGCGCTCGGCGGCGGGTGAGTTGCGATAGGCGCCCTCGTGGAGTTCAAGCAGGCCGAGGCCGGCGAGCGCCAGGAAGAAGTCTCCCGCGCCCGGCATGCGGAATCCGAGGCGCTCGCTCAACTCCGCGGCGGTGGCCGGGGTGCCCGACAGCTGGGTGAAGAGTTCGGAGTCGGCGGCGGTGAGCAGGATCTTCGTCTGCCAGTAGCCGGACAGAATGCCCATCACCTGTCCCACATTGGGCTCTGCGGGCGCCTGCGGGGCTTGAGATTCCATGTGCCCAGTTCCTCCTGAGAAGGGAAATGCGGCGGGACGGGCAGTTCGGTCTTCGCGCGTCCTTTCCACTATTTTCCGTAGCGCGCATGAGGGAGCCAAGGGCCACTGCTCAAGGATTCATTGAAGAACCATCAAATCCCGCACAGGAATGCGCGGGGAATGTTAGGAATCCGTCAAGGCCGTCGACGCGGACCGTACTGACGCCCGCCCATCGCCTCCGGACATGCGTCACCCCTGCGTCGGGGACGGGGGAAGGACCCGACGCAGGGGCTGTTTTGAGGAGGCGCGGTCCGGATCCATACCAGACCGGGGCCCCGGGTCGATCCGGTCGGCATCGTGTGCTGGGTGCGACCGGGCCGACGTCAGGACGATGCGGGGGCGTCGACGGACTGCTGGCCGGGCACGCCCTGCGGTTCCTCCCCGGCCGGGGAGGCCGCGGGTGGCAGGTCGGCACGACCCGGCAGGAACAGGGTGGCGACGAGGAGGACACCGAGCGTGCCGATCGCGAACCAGTAGACGCCGTGGATGCCCTTCAGGAAGTCGCCGTCGCCGACGGTCTTCAGAATGACCGTGACGAGGGCGATACCGATGGCCGCGCCCAGCTGGTTGAGCATGTACAGCACCGAACTGCCCTGTGGAACCAGGTGCATGGGCAGCGTGCGGTACAGGGAGCCCATGGTCGGGGCCCCCACGAAGCCGAGACCCATGCCCATCACCAGGGCGGCGAGCGACGGCCAGACCTCGTTGGCGGTCGGGGAGACACGGGCGAGGAGCAGTCCGCCGAGGGCCGCCACGACCGCGCCCGCCTGGGCCAGGAACCGGCTGCCGATCTTGTCGCTGAGCGTGCCCGCCAGCGGCATGGCAAGGGCGGCGCCCAGGCCCACCGGTGTCACCAGCAGACCGGCGGCGAGCGTGCCGTGGCCACGGATCTGCTGGTAGTAGAGCGGCAGGGCGAAGAGGCTCGCGAAGGTCGCCAGACCGCTCAAGGTCATGACGGTGACGCTCGCCGTGAAGCTGGTGTTCTTGAACAGCCGCAGATCGATCAGCGGGGGGATGCGGCGCACGCCGAGGGCGTGGATCGCGTATCCGATCAGCACGACCACGCCGAGGATCAGCGGGAGCAGTACCTGCCAGACGGCGAAAGCGGTGCGGTCGGCGCTCTGCGACATGGCGAGGACCAGCGCCGCGAAGCCCGGGCCGAGCAGGGCCAGGCCCAGCACGTCGAGCCGCACCTGCGATTCCGCCGTCCCGCGCGGCGGATCGGACGGCACTACCCGCACCGCGAGCACCAGGGCGACCAGCCCGACGGGCACGCTGAGCAGGAACATCCAGCGCCAGGACATTCCCTGCAGAATGGCGCCGCCCGCGACCGGGCCGAGCACCGGCCCGAGCGACAGGACGACACCCATCAGGCCCATCACGCGGCCGGCCCTCGATGGGCCCGCGCCGCGGGCGAGCAGCACCAGGACCAGCGGGTCCAGGATGCCGGCGGCCAGTCCCTGGACCACGCGGAAACCGATCAGGCTGCCCGCGTTCCACGCCGTTGCCGACAGCAGCGATCCGAGCAGGAACACGGTGAGCCCGATGATCCACATGCGCTTGCTGCCGAACCGGTCGACCGCCCACGAGGTGAACGGGATCGTCGCGGTGACGGCCAGCAGGAAGCCCGTGGAAGCCCAGCCGATCGTGGTGATGGAGGTGCCGAACTCTTTGCTCAAGGGATCGATCGCGACGGCCACCATCGTGCTGTTGAGGATGCCGAGCATCCCGCCCAGCAGGACCACGGCGATCAGCCGCACGAGTGCGGGTTCCAGTCGGTCATCCCGAACTTGCGTCATCGCTTCTCCGGTTGAAGATCTCAGCGTCTAATTGAACCTATGAGTTCAATCTAGTGATCCCCTAGGGCCTTCGCAACCCACTGGTACGCATAGTTGAACCCATTGGTATAGCTAAACGGGCCGTCGAGGTACGATGCGGTCGTGACCGAAGCGAGCACTTCAGCGGCGTCCGGGCGCAGGGCATCCCGGGGACGCATCGACAAACGGCAGGCGATCCTGGAAGCCGCCTTCACCGTGTTCGCGCGCGAGGGGTATGCGAACGCGTGCGTGAAGGTGATTGCGGCCAAGGCGGGCGTCGCCAAGCCGACCGTCTACAACCACCTCAGCGACAAGGCGAACCTCTTCCGCCATGCCATCGAGGCGGCTTCCGACACCGCGATGGCCCAGAACCTGGCGGTCGTCGGACGGCTCGCCACCCCGGGGGACGATCTGCGGGCGGCACTCGAAGACGTCGGCGACCGTCTGCTCCTGTGCTATTCGAGCGACGAGTCCTGGGCGCTGCGGCGGCTCATCTACGCGGAGTCCGCCCGGTTCCCCGACCTCCTCGACGTCGTCAGGGGCGGCGGACCGACCAACCGGGTCACCGAGGCGCTGGCCGACCGGCTGGCGCGCCTCGCCCTGGACGGCCGGCTGCGGCTGAGCGACCCCGCTCAGGCTGCGGAGCAGTACATCGCGCTGCTCACCGGCCCGATGGAGGAGCGGTCCCGCTTCGGCACCGAGCAGGTCCCCGCCGACGAGCAGCGCCGACTGGTCCGGGCCGCGGTCCACACCTTCCTGCAGGCGTTCGGCACAGGGACCGCGGACTCCGCCGGTTCAGCGAATGCGCAGGGAATCGTCAAAGGTTCATGAAACCAACAAGGCACTGTCAACTCCGTTGACCTAGGCCCGAGTTGCCCGGATAGCGTCACCAGTCGTCCGCACCCGGGCGGGGTTCTTCCGCCCCGCCCGCGGACGATGCGCCTGTGTCACACAGCCCGCGGTACCGCCATGTCCGGGAGGACCTATGTCTTTCACCGACTCCCCAGCTCCCGCCTTTCCGTTCAGCACCACCGGATGCCCGATGGACCCGCCCGCGCTCGCCACCGAACTGCGCGAGGAACGGCCGGTCACCCGCGTCACGCTCTGGGACGGCAGCCGTCCGTGGCTGGTGACCCGGCACGCCGACATCCGGCAGGCGCTGCGCGACCCGCGCCTCAGCTCCGACGTCCGGCGCCACGGCTTTCCCTTTCTGTCCGCCGCGCAGAGCGAGGCCATCGGCGAGGCCCTGATCACCTTCATCCGCATGGACCCGCCCGAGCACACCGCGCAACGCCGCATGCTCACACAGGAGTTCATCGTCAAGCGCATGGAGAGCATGCGCTCCGAGATCGACACCACGGTCGACGCCCTGCTCGACCGGATGATGGCGGCCGGTGCACCGGCCGACCTGATGGAGGCCTTCGCCCTGCCCCTGCCGTCGCTCGTCATCTGCCGGATGCTCGGTGTGCCGTACGAGGACCACGCCTACTTCCAGACGCGCAGCCAGCTGGTGCAGGACACGACCGCCGCGCCGGAGGAAGTGAACACCGCGCTCGGCGAACTGGCCGTCTATCTCGACCGGTTGGCCGGCGAGAAGGCCTCGGAACCGGCCGACGACATGATCAGCCGGCTCGTGGTCGAGCAGGAGATCCCCGGGCACCTCACCCGCCACGAGGTGGCAGGCATGGCCCTGAACCTGCTCATCGCCGGCCACGAGACCACGGCCAACCAGATCGCGTTGAGCGTGCTCGCGCTGCAACGCCATCCCGAGCAGTGGGCGAAGCTGTGCGAGCACCCGAACCTGGTACCGGCCGCCGTGGAGGAACTGCTGCGGCACCAGAGCATCGTGCCGACCGGTCTGCAGCGCGTCGCCGGCGAGGACCTGGAGATCGGGGGCACGGCGATCCGGGCGGGCGAGGGCGTGCTGCTGCAGATCGGCGCCGCCAACCGCGACCCGCGCGCCTTCACGGACCCCGACCGACTCGACATCGAACGCAACGCGCACCGCCATATGGCCTTCGGCTTCGGCGTCCACCAGTGCCTGGGGCAGCCCCTCGCCCGGATCGAACTGCAGTCCGCGCTGGCCGCGCTGGTGCGCCGACTGCCCGGTCTGCGGATCGCCAAGCCGCTGGAGGAGCTTGACTTTCGGCACGGCGGGAACATCTACGGCCTGTTCAGCCTGCCGGTGGAGTGGTGAGGTCCATGGAGCTGGAGCTGACCACGGACCCCGAGAAGTGCTGCAGCTCCGGACAGTGCGCGGCCGCCCTGCCCGAGATCTTCGACCAGGACGACAAGGACGGCAGGGTGGTCCTGCTCGTGACGCGCCCGCCGGCCGAACTCGCCGACGCCGTCCACGAGGCCGCCGACTGCTGTCCGGCAGGAGCCATCACCGTACGAGAAGGGCGCTGACCGCCGTACGGACAGAGCACCGACCGGCCCCTCACTGCAAAGCGACTGTCAATTCCACAGAGCCGCGTGAAATGCCGTCACACGGCCCTACAAGAAATCCCGGCCGGGCTTCCCCCGGCTCCGGTGACCGGTCTACGTTCCCCGTGCCGAGAATTCTTACGACGCAGGGCGCCGTGACACGGCCCAGGACTTCGGAGTGTGCCGATGGCGGAAACAACAAGCGAGCGGGAAATACCCGGGCAGCGCAGGGCCCGGCTTCCCACACTCACCGGAATGCGCGGAATCGCCGCACTCCTCGTATTCTTCTTCCACATCTCGACTTCGGGACTGTTCCGCAGTGCGGAAATGAATCACGACGTCCAGTTCGTGTTCGGCCCGGCTGGCGACCTGGGTGTCTCGTTCTTCTTCGTCCTGAGTGGTTTCGTACTCACCTGGTCGGCCCGGCCGAATGACACGAACCGCATGTTCTGGCGCCGGCGGTTCGCCAAGATCCTTCCGAACCACTTCGTCACCTGGGGCCTGGTCCTGGTACTCATGCTGGCCACCGGAATCGCTCCCTCCCCCTTCGAGACCGTGCCCAACGTGCACAGCGCGGACGGTTTCCTGCCCAGCGTCGCAAGCTTCTTCCTGGTGCAGTCGTGGATACCGGACGTGCGCTACTGCGTGGCGGGAAATCCCGTGAGCTGGTCCCTGGCCTGCGAGTTGATGTTCTATGTGTGCTTCCCCTGGCTCCTGAGCGTCCTGTCCAGGATCCGTCCGGAACGGCTGTGGTACTGGGCGCTCGGCACGGTCGCGGTGATCGTCGCCGTGCCCGCGGTCGTCGGGGTCGTCGTACCCCACGGTCCCGCGCTGCCCTGGGACCCGACGGTCTCGGCCTGGCACCACTTCGCCATCTCGTTCTTCCCTCCGGTGCGGGCCCTGGAATTCGTGCTGGGCATCCTGATGGCGCTGATCGTGCTGTCGGGCCGCTGGATCCCCGTCGGGGTGCTCCCGGCGACAGCCCTCCTCGTCGCCGCCTATGTCATCGCGCTCTACGCGCCCCTGGAGTACGCCCTCGTCGCGATCACGGTGCTGCCGCTGGCCCTGCTCGTCCCGGCCGTCGCGACCCAGGACGCGCGAGGTCCACGGAACTCGCCGGGACGACGGGCCATGGTCTGGCTCGGCGACGTCTCCTTCGCCCTCTACATGGTCCACATCAGTGTGATCGCGTACGGCCATGAACTGATCGGCGGACGCGGGCGCACCTGGTCGCTCCCCGCCGGCTTCGCCATCATGGCCGCCTTCTGCCTGGTAGCGCTGTTCCTGGCCTGGCTGCTCTGCACAGCCGTGGAGATGCCCGCCATGCGCCGGTTCGGCACCACGCCCCGGCCCGCGCCCGCGCTCACATCCGTGCCGTCCGGTGCTTCCGGCGTGCCGGCGCCCCAGCCGGAGCCGAACGGGGAAACGGGCGCGCCACCCCCCTCCTCCGTACTGCCCGGCTGACCTACGCACCACTTCACCGGCGAGTGGACCGGTCCCGGCGGCGTGCAGGCCGCCGGGACCGGCGGTGCGACGCGACGCTCGACGGAGAGCTTGTCACCGTGCCGACCGCTGGAGAGCTGTCCGAATCGTGCCGGACCCCGGTGTGGCCGGGGCCCGACGTGCACGGGTCTACCAGGCGATGGGCAGCTTCTGTACGCTGCGGACGGCCCGGTTCGGCGTCCACTCCACCTCGTCGGAGGGGACGGCGAGGCGCAGGCCGGGCAGGCGTCGTACGAGCGTGTCGAGGACGACCTGGAGTTCCAGCCGGGCCAGCGGGGCGCCCAGGCAGTGGTGCGGGCCGTGACCGAACGTCAGGTGGGGGACGCTCTCCCGGGCGAAGTCGAGTTCGTCGGGACGGTCGAAGACCCTCTCGTCGCGGTTGGCCGAGGCGTTCTGGGCCACGACGGCCTCCCCGGCCCGGACGGTCCGCCCGCCGATCTCCACGTCCTCGGTGGCCAGGCGGGTGAAGCCGAGCCCGCCGACGCTCGCCTCCAGCGGGGTCAGCCGCAACAACTCCTCCACCGCGGTGGGCACCAGCTCCGGATCGGCGGCCAGTTGCTCCCAGCGCTCGCGCCGGCTGAGCAGCGTGTAGACGAAGTTGCCGATCTCCGCGGCGGTCGTCTCCTGGCCGGCGATCAGCACATTGACGCCGAAGGTGACGAGTTCCTCCTCGCTGAGCCTGTCCCCCTCGTCCCGGGCGGCGACCAGTGCACCGAGAAGGTCGTCCGCCGGCTCGGCCCTGCGCTCGGCGATCATCGCTCGCAGATAGGCGCGCAGGGCGTCGTCCGCCGCCTTGATGACCTGCGGATCGGCGGCCGAGAGGGCCACCGACTGCTCGGTCCATCGGCGGAAGCGGTCGTGGTCGTCCACGGGAATCCCGAGGACGTCGCTGATCACGGTGAGCGGCAGGGGCCAGGCGAGCCCGGCGACCAGGTCCGCGGGAGCCCCGCTCCGGACCATGCGGTCGACCAGCCCGTCGACGACCCCTTGGACGTTCGGCCTCAGCTCCTTGACCCGGCGGGCCGTGAACGCCTTGGCCACCAGGCGGCGCAGCCGGCTGTGCTCCGGCGGGTCCAGGCTGACCAGGGAGGCGTTCTGCTGGTCGGGCAGCGGCAGGGTCCGCGGTATGTCGCGGCCGGCCGCGGCGGCGCGGCTGAACCGGGGGTCGGCCAGCACGGTCTTGACGTCCTCGTGGCGGGTGACCAGCCAGGCGTCGCCGCCGTACGGCATGGTCACCCTGGCCAGGGGTTCGTCACGGCGCAGCAGGGTGTACCCGGGGTCCAGGTCGAGTCCTTCGGCTGCGAAGTCGGTGTGCCGGTAGGGGCAGGCGCTGGGGAACCGATCGGTCATGTCGGGTCAGCCTCCTTGTGATCGCCCGGAGGTGCGGGCGGGGCGTGAGGCCCGGGCTGCGGGC
>NZ_JBXVPZ010000407.1:0-8974 GCF_057961495.1 Streptomyces sp. P5F9
GGTCTCGCCCGCGAGCTGAACATCGACGCCGAGGGCATCGACATGGGCCCGTCCCCGACGGACGCCGCCCTTGCCGCTGATCTCGCCCTGCCGATCGAGGAGCTTGAGCTCACCGTTCGGTCGTACAACTGCCTCAAGCGCGAGGGCATCCACTCCGTGGGTGAGCTCGTGGCTCGTTCCGAGGCCGACCTCCTGGACATCCGCAACTTCGGTGCGAAGTCCATCGACGAGGTCAAGGCGAAGCTGGCCGGCATGGGCCTGGCCCTGAAGGACAGCCCGCCCGGATTCGACCCGACGGCCGCTGCCGACGCCTTCGGCGCCGACGACGACGTGGACGCGGGTTTCGTGGAGACCGAGCAGTACTGATCGGTTGTTGCCGGTGAGCATCCGCTCGCCGGGTCCTGACCCCGGTACCTGATACGGCCGGGGCAGATACCAAGGAGAAAGAAATGCCGAAGCCCACCAAGGGTGCCCGTCTGGGCGGCAGTGCCGCGCACGAGAAGCTGCTCCTCGCGAACCTCGCGAAGTCGCTCTTCGAGCACGGCCGTATCACCACCACCGAGGCGAAGGCCCGCAAGCTGCGGCCGTACGCCGAGCGTCTGATCACCAAGGGCAAGAAGGGCGACCTTCACAACCGCCGTCAGGTGCTTCAGGTGATCACGGACAAGAGCATCGTCCACACGCTCTTCACCGAGATCGGCCCGCGCTACGAGAACCGTCCCGGTGGCTACACCCGTATCACCAAGATCGGTAACCGTCGTGGCGACAACGCGCCCATGGCTGTCATCGAGCTGGTCGAGGCGCTGACTGTTGCACAGGCTGCGACGGGTGAGGCCGAGGCCGCGACCAAGCGTGCCGCGAAGGACGCCGAGGTTGCTGCCCCGGTTGAGGTCGTTGAGGACGCGAAGCCGGCTGAGGTCGAGGCCGACGAGGAGTCGAAGGACGCGTAAGTCGTCTTTTGGCTGCCGGTCCGCTGTGGCTGGTCGCGCTCGCGCGGCGGTAGCCGCAAATCAGCACAGCCCCGCGCCCCTGAAGGGGCGCTTCAGCGGGCCCGTTCCTCCTTGGGACGGGCCCGCTTTTGTGTTGCTGAGAGGATCTCTGTGTGAGTGATGACGTAGAAGCCGGGTTCGTCCGCGTACGACTCGACCTCTCCTACGACGGGACCAACTTCTCCGGGTGGGCCAAGCAGGCCGGAGGGCGGCGGACTGTGCAGGGGGAGGTCGAGGACGCGTTGCGGACGGTGACGCGGTCGGGGGCCGCGGCGTACGACCTGACCGTGGCCGGGCGGACCGATGCCGGGGTGCATGCCCGGGGGCAGGTGGCGCATGTCGATCTGCCGGGGGAGTTGTGGGCGGAGCACCGGGAGAAGCTGCTGAAGCGGCTTGCGGGGCGGTTGCCGAAGGATGTGCGGGTGTGGGGCGTGGCGGAGGCTCCTGAGGGCTTCAACGCGCGGTTCGCGGCCCTGTGGCGGCGTTATGTGTACCGGGTGGGGGACCGGCCGGGGGGCGTGGATCCGTTGCTGCGGAACCATGTGCTGTGGCACGACTGGGAGTTGGACGTCGACGTCATGGACGCCGCTGCCAAGTCCCTTGTGGGGGAACACGACTTCGCCGCTTATGCGAAGAAGCGTGAGGGTGCTTCGACCGTTCGGGAGATTTTCGACTTCGGGGTGCGGCGGCGCGGTGATGGTGTCGTCGAGATCGAGGTGCGGGCCGATGCCTTCTGTCATAACCAAGTGCGGTCCATGGTGGGCGCGTTGGTGTTCGTCGGCGACGGGCACCGGGGCGCCGAGTGGCCGCGGAAGGTGCTGGACGCGCGGGTGCGGGACAGCGCCGTGCATGTCGTACGGCCGCACGGGCTGACCTTGGAGGAGGTCGCCTATCCGGCCGACGAGGGGCTGGCGGAGCGGCAGTTGCTGGCCCGGCGGGTGCGGGGCGCTGTGCACTGAGGGCCGGCCGGGTGGGCGCGCCGGGCGCCAACTCCCGGTGGCCCCCCGCTTGTTACTGCGCCGCCGCCGAAGCCTGGGCCTCGCCGCGGGCGTGGATCTGGTCGAAGGCGAACTTGGCGAGGTCGTCGCCGATCGTGAAGACCTTGGTGTCCTTCGCCGTCACGTCCGTGCCGTTGGTGAAACCGGCGACCGTGAAGTAGGCGTAGCGGCCGTAGGCGTTGGTCGTCGTACGGCAGATCGCGCCGTCGCAGAAGGCCTTGACGCCCTTGCCGGACAGTGACCTGACGGCGCTCTTGGTGTCCGCCTGGCCCTTGGCCTTGGTCGCCTGTGCCTCGGTGTCGAAGAGGGCCACACCGACCGTGACCGCGATGTTGTCCTTGACGTACGAGACCCGCATGAGGCGGGTGCAGCCGTTCGCGGTGAGGATCTTCGGGAGGGTGCCCGAGGCGACCGAGGCGCAGTTCGTGGTGTCGGCCGTCGGGCCCTTCTTGTACACCGTCGAGGCGACCGTCAGCTGGGTGCCCGGGAAGAGTGTCGCGGGGCTGAGCGGTGCCGTGTCCTTCGCCTTGCTGGAGATGAACTCCTTGGGGTCCAGCGGCGGGGGCGCGCTGGTGGGCGCGAAGGACGGCGAGGTGGCGTCGGCGCTGGGCACGGAGGCGCTCGCGGGCAGGTTCGTGGGCTTGCCCGACGCGCTCGTGTCGTCGTTGGCCGACATCACGGCCATGGCCACGGCTGTCCCGACGGCCACCGTCGCGAGCGCGCCGCCGCCTATCAGCAGCAGTCGCTTGCGTCTGTTGCGCGTCTCCGCCTGGTCGGCGAGCGCGGCCCAGTCCGGGGTCTCGTCGTCGACGCTGCCGCCCCACGGCTGCTGCGAATTGGGTTTCCAGGGATCCCACTGGGACTGGGGTCCCCCCTGTCCGAAGCTCATGGGTCGCATCCTAGACGGGGCGACGGTGGTACCGGTGCGCCTCAATGAGGCCTGTGGCGACTGACGTTGGGGATGTCACGGTAAGTATTTTCCCCGTCGCTCTCCGCGCCCACTCCGGTCGCGCCGACCCCGTTTTGACCCGTCCGGGGCGGCGCGGGTACTCTTACGGTTTGTTATGCGTATCGGCTTGGTCGCTCTCAGGCGAGAGGCCCTTGCGTAGGTTCCCTGGAGCAGTTACCAGTGGGCGGCATACGGGCATCGTCCCCGGCCATTGTCGTCCCCAGCTGCACGATCGCTTCAGTGATGCCATGTCTCAGCACCCATCCACTGAAGAAGAAGGCTGCGAAGTGCGTACGTACAGCCCCAAGCCCGGCGATGTGACTCGCCAGTGGCACGTCATCGACGCCCAGGACATCGTCCTCGGCCGTCTGGCTACCACTGCTGCGAACCTCCTCCGCGGCAAGCACAAGCCGACCTATGCCCCGCACATGGACATGGGTGACTTCGTCATCATCATCAACGCCGACAAGGTTCACCTGTCCGGCAACAAGAAGACCCAGAAGCTGGCGTACCGCCACTCCGGTTACCCGGGTGGTCTGCGCTCCGTCCGCTACGACGAGCTGCTGGCGAAGAACCCCGAGAAGGCCGTCGAGAAGGCCATCAAGGGCATGATCCCCAAGAACACCCTGGGCCGTCAGATGATCAGCAAGCTGAAGGTCTACTCGGGCGACCAGCACCCGCACGCTGCCCAGCAGCCGGTGCCGTTCGAGATCACCCAGGTCGCGCAGTAGTTCCGGCCACACACCCCCTAAGACAGAAAAGAATCTGAGGAGAACCGTGGCCGAGACCACCGTTGAGCAGCCGGTCGAAGAGACCGAGACCGAGCTCGTCGACATCGAGAGCTACACCACCGAGTCCGACGTCCCCGTCGAGGGTGAGTACACGTCGGAGTCGCTCGCCGGCCGCTTCGGCGACCCGCAGCCCGCCGCCGGCCTGGGCCGCCGCAAGAACGCCATCGCGCGCGTTCGCATCGTGCCCGGCACCGGCAAGTGGAAGGTCAACGGGCGCACGCTTGAGGACTACTTCCCGAACAAGGTCCACCAGCAGGAAGTCAACGAGCCCTTCAAGGTGCTCGAACTGGACGGCCGCTACGACGTCATCGCCCGCATCTCGGGTGGCGGCGTCTCCGGCCAGGCCGGTGCCCTGCGCCTCGGCGTGGCCCGCGCGCTGAACGAGGCCGACGTGGACAACAACCGCGGCGCCCTCAAGAAGGCCGGTTACCTCCGTCGCGACGACCGTGCGGTCGAGCGCAAGAAGGCCGGTCTCAAGAAGGCCCGCAAGGCTCCGCAGTACAGCAAGCGCTAAATCGCGCTGGCTGTCTGTACTCCGAACGCCCCGGCGGCACGCCACTCGTGCCGCCGGGGCGTTCGTTTATCACAGCCGGGGGCGTATAACGGCACAAGACGCTCAAAGGCTTGTGTGATCGGATGAACAGGCATCGTATGCCTGGATGCAGGACTTTCGCCTTGCAGGATTTTCGCCTTCCTCAGGAGGACAAGTGGGACGACTCTTCGGCACGGACGGCGTGCGCGGTGTCGCCAACGTGGATCTGACGGCCGAGATGGCCCTCGGGCTCTCCGTCGCGGCGGCGCACGTACTCGCCGAGGCGGGCACCTTCGCGGGCCACCGGGCAACGGCCGTGGTCGGGCGGGACCCGCGCGCGTCCGGGGAGTTCCTGGAGGCCGCCGTGGTCGCGGGCCTGGCCAGTTCGGGAGTGGACGTACTGCTCGTCGGTGTGCTGCCCACCCCCGCGGTGGCGTATCTCACCGGTGTGCTGGGCGCCGACCTCGGTGTGATGCTCTCCGCGAGCCACAACGCCATGCCGGACAACGGCGTGAAGTTCCTCGCGCGCGGCGGGCACAAGCTCGACGACGAGCTGGAGGACCGGATCGAGAAGATCTACGACGAGCACCGCACCGGCGCTCCCTGGGACCGCCCGACCGGCTCGGGCGTCGGCCGGGTCCGGCAGTACAACGAAGGATTCGACCAGTACGTCGCCCATCTCATCGGCGTGCTCCCGAACCGGCTCGACGGGCTGAAGATCGTCCTCGACGAGGCGCACGGCGCCGCCGCGCGGGTCTCCCCGGAGGCGTTCTCGCGGGCGGGCGCCGAGGTCATCACGATCGGCGCGGACCCCAACGGGCTGAACATCAACGACGGTTGCGGCTCGACCCACCTGGGTCTGCTCAAGGCCGCCGTCGTCGAGCACGGCGCCGACTTCGGCATCGCGCACGACGGTGACGCCGACCGCTGCCTGGCCGTGGACCACACCGGTGAAGAGGTCGACGGGGACCAGATCATGGCCGTGATCGCGCTGGCGATGCGGGAGCGTTCCGCACTGCGCTCCGACACCGTCGTCGCGACCGTCATGTCGAACCTCGGCTTCAAACTGGCCATGGAGCGCGAGGGCCTGACGCTCATCCAGACCGCGGTCGGTGACCGCTACGTCCTGGAGGAGATGAAGGAACACGGCTACGCGCTGGGCGGCGAGCAGTCCGGCCACGTCATCATCCTGGACCACGCGACCACGGGCGACGGCACGCTGACCGGCCTGATGCTGGCGGCGCGGGTCGCCGACACGGGTCGTACGCTCAAGGACCTCGCGTCCGTGATGACGCGGCTGCCGCAGGTGCTCATCAATGTGCCGGACGTGGACCGCACGCGGGTGGGCACGTCTGCCGACCTGGCGGCCGCGGTGGCCGAGGCCGAGCGTGAACTCGGGTCCACGGGGCGGGTGTTGCTGCGTCCGTCCGGCACCGAGCCGCTGGTACGGGTGATGGTCGAGGCCGCTGACATCGATCAAGCGCGGTCGGTGGCGGGGCGGTTGGCGGACGCCGTCAAGTCGGCGCTCGGGTAGGTGACTTGGGCGGATGTCGTCGTGAAGCCGGCGTCCGGTCAGGTGAGTTGAGTGGTGCGTTCGCGCTGCATGGCCCAGAACCACTTCTGGGCCAGCAGCGTGAGCGTGCCGGCCAGCACGATGCCGCCCAGGTTGGCCAGGAGTTGCCAAGTGGAGCCCCACGTCTGGGAGTAGTCGCGGTAGCTGAAGGCGACGGCGGCGTTCGCGGCGGCCGGGACGGTCGTCACCGAGATCGCCACGCCGATCAGGGCACCGGACTTGGCGGACGTCAGGGACAGGGTGCCCGCGATGCCGGCCAGGAAGGCCACGACGAAGGACATCCAGTCGGGCTTCCAGATGAAGGCGGTGTTGGGGCGCGGGGCCTCCACCATGGACCTCTCGAAGAGCCCGAGGGTGTCCAGCAGCCAACTGAAGCCCGCCGTAAGGACCATGGCCGCCGCGAACCCGGCCAGCAGCGCCCACAGCGACCGCCACACCAGGTGCGGCGCCTTCCGCACCAGCGCCGTGGAGATCCCCGCGAGCGGCCCGAACTCCGGTCCTACGGCCATCGCGCCCACGATCAGGATCGCGTTGTCCAGCATCACACCGCAGGCCGCGAGCATCGTGGCGACCGCCAGGAACGCGACGTAGGTGACGGTGAGCGTCGACTCCTCGTGCGTCGCGTCCGCCAGGTGCTCCCACAGCACCGCGTCCGCGCCTTCGCCGGGCGCTTCGTCCTCGGCCTTGTCGGCCCGCGCCGACAGCGACAGGTCGATGTTCTCGACGGCGATCGAGCCGGTCCGGTCCAGCTCCAACTCCCGTAGCCCGCCGATGAGTTCGTCACCGGCCTCGCGGGCGACATCGCACATGACGACATCGCCGACGGGGTTGCGGGCGGCGCCGGTCATGACGACGAGATGCGTGGTACCGACCGTCTTCTCGATCAGTCGGACCACGGCGTCGGTCTTGTCGGCGGGGCTGATGAGGCGCAGATGCAGCATGACGCCTTTCTAACAGGCGCCCGTTACGGGGCTACAGCTTGCGCAGGCTCAGCCGCCGCACCTTGTGGTCGGTGCCCTTGCGGATGACGAGGGTGGCGCGGCCCCGGGTGGGGGCGATGTTCTCCACCAGGTTGGGCTTGTTGATGGTGCGCCAGAGGGTGCGGGCGTAGTCGACGGCCTCGTCCTCGGAGACCTGGGTGTACTTGCGGAAGTACGAGTCGGGGTTCTGGAACGCGGTGGCGCGCAGCTTGCGGAACCGGTTCAGATACCAGCGCTCGATGTCCTCGGCGCTCGCGTCGACGTACACGCTGAAGTCGAAGTAGTCGGCGAGCCCGACGCGGGTACGGCCGTCATTGCCGGGGAGCGCGGGCTGGAGCACGTTGAGCCCCTCGACGATCAGGATGTCGGGCCGGCGGACCGTGAGCCGCTGGTCAGGGACGATGTCGTAGATGAGGTGGGAGTAGACGGGTGCGGTGACCTCGTCCTTGCCGGCCTTGATGTCGGCGACGAAGCGGGTGAGCGCGCGGCGGTCGTACGACTCGGGGAAGCCCTTGCGGGACATGAGCCCGCGAGCCTCCAGCTCCCGGGTGGGCAGCAGGAACCCGTCGGTGGTGACCAGCTCGACGCGGGGGTGTTCGGGCCAGCGGGAGAGCAGCGCCTGGAGGAGGCGCGCGACGGTCGACTTCCCTACGGCCACGGAGCCCGCGACGCCTATGACGAACGGGGTGCCGGACTGGGAGCCCTGCTCGCCCAGGAAGGTGTTCAGCGCGTTTCTCAGGCCGTCCGTGGCGCCGACGTAGAGGTTGAGGAGTCTGGACAGCGGGAGGTAGATGTCACGCACCTCGTCGAGGTCGATGACATCGCCCAGGCCGCGCAGCTTCTCGACCTCCTCGGCGGTGAGCGGCAGCGGCGTCTTGTCGCGCAGCGCGCTCCACTCGGCTCGGGTGAGGTCGACGTAGGGAGTCGCCTCCGGCTTGTGCCGGTGGGCGCTCCGGGGCATCGGGGAGACCGGAGAGATCACAGTCCATTGTTAACGGAGTTTGAACGGGGTGGTGGGTGGGGTGCGTCACGTGGGGTGGGGCGGGGCCTCGTCGGGCAGGTCGCTTCGGGCGCGGTCAGGTGAAGTCCGCGTAGGCGAGGTGGGTCTCGCAGACCCGGCACCGGAAGAGGTACGCGGTCGGCCCGCCGTCCTTGTCGAGCGAGCCGAGGAAGTCCTCGGCCTGGCCGGGCGGCCACGTCCACGCGGCGCACTGCCGGCGGAGGTGGTCGACGGCGTCCGGATACGCCGTGAGCTCCTTGGTCCCGGCGGGGCCGAGGAAGGCGGCGCCGTCGCCGCAGTGCGTCAGCCAGTGCGGGGACTGCCAGGCGGTGAACCCTGGTGTGCGTTCGAGGATTTCCATGAGGACGTCCCAGGACACGTCGCCCTCGACGGTGTCGGCGAAGCAGGCGTCGTAGCGTTCGGCGGCGGTTCCGAAGGCGACGCAGTACGGGCAGATACCGGCGTCCGGGGCGTCGGCGGCGTAGACGGGACCGGTGTACACCCAGCCGCGTTCCTGCCCGCAGCACACGCAGGGCTCGTCGGAGGGGGTCACGGAACCGGTGGCCACCGGGTTCGGGTGGTACGGGAACCGCGGAAGGACCGGGCGCCGGCGCGGTTCCGGCTGCGGGGCGATGGCCAGGGAGATTGCCTGCCCGGTCAGGGCCCGAGCCGGGACCACGATCGCTTCCGCCCGGAAGCCTTCTGGGAGGTGCTGCCGGTGGGCCTCGTCCGTCACGATCGCCGGACCGTCGCCCGGGACGACCACCGCGCCGGTCCGGCGGGCGAGTTCGGCGACGAGGTCGAGGACGCGGCCGGGGGAGAGACGGTGGAACGTGAGCCCGCAGGCGCCACCGTGGACGTCCGCCGTTCCACCGTCCTCGGCTTCGAGTTCCCGGAATTCCGGGGAACCGGCGGCCGCCGTGCCACCCACGGTGACGGGGTCGAGTACGTCGCGTATCGCGGTCTCGTCCATCGGGGTGGGTTCTCCGCCGGCGAACCGGCACACGTACAGGCTGTAGCTCACGTCGTCAGCTCACTTCGTCGCGTTTCCTGAGTCGGGTGGGGCGTAGTGCCTTTCGCGCACACCCGCGCGGCCAGCGCCTGGTTTCCAGGGCGGGCGTGGGGCGCGGGTGTGCGCGAAAGGCACTACGCCCCACCCGAC
>NZ_JBXVPZ010000408.1:0-8916 GCF_057961495.1 Streptomyces sp. P5F9
GCTTGCGCGGGGTGGTGGGGGCGTCGGTTCGGGGTGTGTTCGCCCCCACCACCCCGCGCAAGCACTCGCCACCGCAAGCCACCACCACCGGCGATTTCCAGCCGCCTCAACGGCGCGAACCAATCCCCGTCCAACCCACGTCAAGCAGACGGTCAACAGCCGAACCCCTGCCCAATCGGGGCGAAAGCCGCGGTGGACCGGAGTCCTGGTCCGATTCAGCACCCCTGGGTCATCACATGGCGCGATCCGCATTCCTATGATGGGCCCACGACACCGCGGGCCGCTGCGACCAGGCAGTCCGACGCGGTGCAGACGCGGCGTGATGGTGGAGGGGTCGATGACTCAGGGGGCCGGTCAGGGACCCGAGACGGAGCGGACGGCGACGTTGCGCGACTTCCGGGTACCGGCGTACGTCCACGAGACCGGTCCGTACGCCGACAGCGCGCAGCCCGGCGAGGCCGTACGACCCGACGAGGAGGCCTTTGACGAGGCCTTCGACGAGGTCTATCCGGAGGGCTACACGCCCACTCAGCGCGATCTGCCCGTCATCCGTCGGGGTGACACGGTTCAGGTCGCGGTGGACCCGGCGTCGGTGGCCGTCCCGCAGCAGACGGAGGGCCCCGGTCCGCTGTTCGTCGTAGGGGATGTGCACGGCTACCTGGACGAACTGGTGGCCGCCCTGCGGGAGAAGGGCCTGATCGATGCCGCGGGCAGCTGGTGCGCGGGCACCGCGCGGCTCTGGTTCCTCGGCGACTTCACCGACCGCGGACCCGACGGCATCGGCGTCATCGACCTGGTGATGCGGCTGTCCGCCGAGGCCGCCGCGGCCGGCGGCTACTGCAAGGCCCTGATGGGCAATCACGAGCTGCTGCTGCTGGGCGCGAAGCGCTTCGGCGACACCCCCGTCAACTCCGGCGCGGGCACCGCCACCTTCCAGGCGGCCTGGCTGCTCAACGGCGGCCAGAAGACCGACATGGACCGCCTCCAGGACGTCCACCTGCAGTGGATGGCCCGGCTGGACGCCATGGAGGAGGTCGACGGCCACCTCCTCGTCCACTCCGACACCACCGCGTACCTCGACTACGGCGACTCGATCGAGGCGGTCAACGACAACGTCCGCGAGACCCTCACGCGCAACGACGCGGACGAGGTGTGGGACGTGTTCCGCAAGTTCACCAAGCGCTTCTCCTTCCGCGACGAGGGCGGCGCCGACCATGTCCGCTCCCTGCTCGACATGTACGGCGGGACCCGGATCGTGCACGGCCACAGCCCGATTCCGTATCTCCTGGGCGACGTGGGCTCCGAGGACGGCGAGGACACCGCAGGTCCCGTGGTCGAGGGACCGCACGTCTACGCCGAGGGACTCGCCATCGCGATGGACGGCGGAGTGACCATGGCCGGAAAACTGCTGGTCCAGCAACTGCCGCTGGATATCTGAGCGTTTATCGGGCAGGCGTCCCCTCCGGAGGACCGGCGGACGACAGCGCTGGCCAGGGGCCAATTTCTGGAAACCCCCTGTCACCGTGTGCCGTCACCGCTCTACCATCGGCTTATCCGTAGCAGGCTCCCCTCCGTTTCTGCCCGACGGCTCGTTGGCATGCGAGCCCCAAGCCCTACGGAGCATCGGGGGATGCACATGAACAGCGTTCCGCAGCACCTGCACAGCGAGGACCGCCAGGAGTACGAGCGGATCCTCGACGAGGCGCTGCGCTCCGCCCCTACCCGCCCGGAACTGGCCGCTGTCGGCAAGCGGCTCAACCCCGAACAGCTGCGCACCATGGCGCTGAACGCCACCGCGCTCATCACGGCGGCCGCGGCGACCGAGTACCAGCACTACGTGAAGGTCCGCGAGGAACTGCGCCAGCCGGCGTCGTCCACCCCGTCGGCCGTCCACGAGACCGACTCCGCGGAGCCGGCCGGCGTGGGCGCGATGGGGCTCGCCACCACCCTGGGGGAGGCGGCCGAGGGTGCGGGCGCCATCGCCGTAGCCGCCGTCCTCACCCCCGTCCTCGCCGGAACGGCCGCGGCGATCTTCCTGCTCGTGGGCTACATCCTCAAGATGCTCAGCCCCGAACCGGCGTTCGCCAAGACCATGCTCACCGCCGGCTGGGTGTTCGGCGCCATGACCGCGGCGGCGATCCTCGTCGCCATCGTCGGCCTGCTGCTCACCGCCCTGCGCAACAGGCCCTCACCCGACACCGGCCCCTACGGCGAGTCGGGCGGCGAAGTGGCCCGCGCCAGGGACGCCTGGCACGACGCCCTCCTGGAACGCGGCATCCTGCCGTTCCTCCAGGAGGCGCTCGCGGCTCCTGGCACAGCGACACTCCGCCGTACGACACCCACGGCCCCGAGTCGCATGCCGAACCTCGGCTACGACCGCCCGGGCTTCTCCAGCCCCGACGACGGCCCGGAGCCGGGGCACCGTCCGAGCTTCAGCAGCCCGGACTTCTCCAGCCCGGACTTCGGGGGGCCCGAACACCAGCCGGAGTAGCCCCTCGGCTTGCGCCCCCACCCAACGGAGCGCAAGCCGAACACCCGGTCACCCGGTCGGGTTCACAGGGGTGGCCGAGTGCTGTGGTCCGGCCGTGCGCCGGAGTTGGTCACCCTGCCGTGGACACCTGGACAACGAGGTCTACGGCATGCCCGCCGTCACCCCGCGCGGCATGTACGCCGAACTCACCGCCGTACCGGCCGGGTTGTCGCAGCATGCTCGCCGTTAGAGTCTTCGGCAGCCGAGTGGACGTCGGGGGGCGGCATGAGTGACTCAATCAGCGCAATCGCGGTTGCCGTTCTGGGCATCGGTGGCACTCTGGCATCCGCCTTGCTCACACAGCGCAGTGCTGACCGCGCCAGAGCGCGCGAGCTGGAGTACACAAGGCTACTGAGCCGCGACGAACGCGAGGATGCCCGCCGACAGGCTCAGGTGGAGGCGCGACGAGCGTGCTACTCCGCACTCAACGCCGGCACACGTGACTACATCAACGTGATGTCGAAATTCCTCCACGCCTTGGAGTCGGACGACGTCACCGACGAGTTGCGGGGCGAGCTGGACCATGCACGCCGAGAACATCGGCTGCGCCACGCCGAGGCGCAGATGATCATGCCCGATCCCGTGATGGCGGCAGCCAGCACGGCGAACCGTGGCTTCGGCGACCTCTACGGTGCGCTGAAGCGGATCGACAGAGGCATGGCGGAACGGGACGAGAACACGGTCTCGGTCCGAGAGGACATGAGAAAGCTGTGGGACGCCTTGTGGAACATGCGCGGGGTCATGCGTGTCGATCTCGGGATCACTGCCCCTGACCAAGAGGCATAGACGGAACCCGGTCAGAGGACGCGGGAGGCGCACGAGGCAGGTCATGGAAGCCGATCGACTCCCATGACCCCGAGCCTCAGTTTTGACCCCGAGCCTCAGTTTCCGCGTCAGTCCGCGATCGGCAGATACACCCGGTTCCCGCTCGCCGCGAACTCCTTCGACTTCTGGAGCATCCCCTCAGCGACCTCGTCAGCCGTCGCCCCAGCGGCAGCCGTACCGCCGAACTGCGCGGTGATGCTCTGGCTGATCTTCATCGAGCAGAACTTCGGCCCGCACATGGAGCAGAAGTGCGCCGTCTTGGCCGGCTCCGCCGGAAGCGTCTCGTCGTGGAACTCCCGTGCCGTGTCCGGGTCGAGGGCCAGGTTGAACTGGTCCTCCCAGCGGAATTCGAAGCGGGCGTCGGACAGCGCGTCGTCCCATTCCTGCGCACCGGGGTGCCCCTTGGCGAGGTCGGCTGCGTGGGCGGCGATCTTGTAGGTGATGACGCCGGTCTTGACGTCGTCACGATTGGGCAGGCCCAAGTGCTCCTTGGGCGTGACATAGCAGAGCATGGCCGTGCCCCACCAGGCGATCATCGCGGCACCGATGCCGGAGGTGATGTGGTCGTACGCCGGCGCGACGTCCGTCGTCAGCGGGCCGAGCGTATAAAACGGAGCTTCATCACAGATCTCCTGCTGAAGGTCGATGTTCTCCTTGATCTTGTGCATCGGGACATGTCCCGGGCCCTCGATCATGGTCTGAACATTGAAACGCTTCGCGATCGTGTTGAGTTCCCCGAGCGTCCGCAACTCCGCGAACTGCGCCTCGTCGTTGGCGTCCGCGATCGAACCGGGCCGCAGGCCGTCGCCGAGCGAGTACGTGACGTCGTAGGCGGCGAGGATCTCGCACAGTTCCTCGAAGTTCTCGTACAGGAACGATTCCTTGTGGTGCGCGAGGCACCAGGCCGCCATGATCGAGCCGCCGCGCGAGACGATGCCCGTCTTGCGGTTCGCCGTCAGCGGTACGAACGGCAGCCGCACGCCCGCGTGGACGGTCATGTAGTCCACGCCCTGTTCGGCCTGTTCGACGACCGTGTCCTTGTAGATCTCCCAGGTCAGCTCCTCGGCGCGGCCGTCGACCTTTTCGAGCGCCTGATAGAGCGGCACCGTGCCGATGGGGACGGGGGAGTTGCGCAGCACCCACTCGCGGGTGGTGTGGATGTTGCGGCCGGTGGACAGGTCCATGACCGTGTCGGCGCCCCAACGCGTCGCCCAGGTCATCTTCTCGACCTCCTCCTCGATGGAGGAAGTGACCGCGGAATTGCCGATGTTGGCGTTGACCTTCACCAGGAACCGCTTGCCGATGATCATCGGCTCGATCTCCGGATGGTTCACGTTGGCCGGCAGCACCGCCCGCCCGGCTGCGATCTCCTCCCGGACCACCTCGGGCGAAACCTTCTCCCGTACGGCCACGAACTCCATCTCGGGCGTGATCTCACCCCGTCGCGCGTAGGCGAGTTGCGTGACCGGCGTACCGTCACGGCCTCGCCGCGGCTGACGCGGCCGGCCGGGGAACACCGCGTCGAGGTTGCGCAGTCCACCGCGTGGTGAGGTGTGCTTGATCCCGTCGTCCTCGGGACGGACAGGGCGGCCCGCGTACTCCTCGGTGTCGCCGCGGGCGATGATCCAGTTCTCCCGCAGCGGCGCCAGCCCCCTGCGGACGTCGGTGTCGACGAGCGGATCGGTGTACGGGCCCGAGGTGTCGTACAGCGTCACGGACTGCCCGTTGGTGAGGTGCACCTGACGGACCGGCACCCGGAGATCGGGGCGCGAGCCCGCGACGTACCCCTTGTGCCAGCCGATGGACTTCCCGGCCTCCGTGGGCTGCTCGGCCCGTGCGGACTTCTCGCCCGGAATGGGCTGTTCGTCCTGGCTGGAGGCAGGCGTGCGTGCGTCCTTGTTGGTCATGAGACCTACTCCCTACGCCGGCATTACCCGGTAACAGGTTCGGCGGTCGACGCAGCGGCTTCCGTCAGCCGGTGTTTCATGTGAAACATCACTCGATTCAGGTGACGTTTCCCGTGAAACATCGCAAAGACGAAGGTCAGCGCCCTCTCAGCCCGGTGCTCCGAGCTCCCGCGTGTGCAAAGGTGCCTCCACGCTAGCGTCATAAGTGGCGCGGTGAACAGTGGGCCTCCGGCGTTCTTGCGATGATCGGGCGGTGACCACGACACAGCAGCCCCCGTACCCGCCGACCGGGCCGCCGCATGGACACGGCCAGGGATCCGGCGACGACCATGGCTCGGGTTCCGGGCACGACCACGGATCGGGTGGGGACGGCGGACACGGACGGGGTGGAGACGGCGGGCACAGTTCCGGGGCAGGCGGTGGACACGGTCACTCGCACAGCCACGGCCCCGCCGCGCCCGTCTCCCGGCATCTGCGGAAGGTCATCGCGGCGATCCTGATCCCGTTCACGGTGGCGGTCGTGGTCGGCATGGTGGTGCTCTGGCCCGGCGGCGCCCCGTCGCACAAGCGCACCGGCGTCGGCTTCGACCGGCAGACACAGCAGGCGACGGTCACCAAGGTCGTCAGCGTGAGCTGCGCGTCGGTGAACGCCTCGGGCGGGGGCTCGACCGGGGACACCTCCACCGCCGAGGGCTCCTCTGCCGCACAGGAGGCGGCCGGCACCTGCAAGAAGGCCACGGTCACGGTCTCCACCGGCAAGGACAAGGGCCGTACGTTCACGGAGATCGTGCAGCCCGACCAGTCACGGCAGTTGCATCAGGGCGAAAAAGTCGTGGTCGCGTACGAACCCTCCGCGCCCAAGGATCTGCAGTACTCCGTCACCGATGTGAACCGTAAGTTCCCGATGGCACTGCTCGCCGGGATCTTCGCGCTGGCCGTCGTGGTGGTAGGCAGGCTGCGCGGCGTCATGGCGCTGATCGCCCTGGCCATCAGCTTCATGATCCTGAACTTCTTCATCCTGCCCGCGATCCTGCACGGCTCGAACCCGCTGATCGTGGCGGTGGTCGGATCGAGCGCCATCATGCTCATCGCCCTCTACATGTGCCACGGCCTGTCGGCCCGCACCTCGGTGGCGGTCCTCGGCACCCTGATGTCGCTGGTGCTGATCGGCGTCCTGGGCTCGGTGTTCATCGGCTGGGCCGCGCTGACCGGGAACACGGACGACAACACCGGCCTGATCCACGGGCTGTACCCGTCGATCGACATGAGCGGTCTGCTGCTCGCCGGCGTCATCATCGGTTCGCTCGGCGTGCTCGACGATGTGACGGTCACGCAGACGTCGGCGGTCTGGGAACTCCACGAGGCCAACCCCTCGATGGGCTGGCGCGGGCTGTACCGCGCAGGCATCCGCATCGGCCGCGACCACATCGCATCGGTCGTCAACACGCTCGTCCTCGCCTACGCGGGCGCCGCCCTGCCCCTGCTGCTGCTCTTCTCCATCGCGCAGAGCAGCGTGGGAGCGGTCGCCAACAGCGAGTTGGTGGCCGAGGAGATCGTGCGCACGCTGGTGGGTTCCATCGGCCTGGTCGCGTCGGTACCGGTCACCACGGCCCTCGCGGCCCTGGTGGTCTCGGCGGACCGACCGGGGCCTGAGGCAGTTCCGGCGGGTGCGGCTCCGACAGGCGGTGCGGCTTCGGCAGGTGGGGCTACCGCGTCCACGGCGGCGCCGAGTGCCAAGCCCGCGGCGGCGCGCGGCGGGAAGGGCCGACGCCGCAAGCACTGAGGCACCGTAGTGCTGAGGCACAGCAGCGCTGAGGCACCGTAGGCACTGGGCGCGGAGGACGGCGGGAAGGGCCCCCAGGGGCCACGCAGAAGCGTTACTGCGGTTCCTCTGGCCCCCACTGACCTTCAGGGCTCACAGCGCCTCCAGGAGCTTCAGGGCGCGTGGCGAAGCGTTACGCCAACTTCCGCCCCCACCTCCGTGACGACACATCAGCCCGCGCTCTGCTCCTCCGCCAGGATGCGGTCCAGCGCCTCGTCTAGGTGGGTGTCGAAGTCCGCGAGGGCACCTTCCTGACCGAGCGGAACCAGCCGGTCGGTGCGGTCGAGGAACGCCACGAGCGGGGCCGCGCCAGTGCGGAACAGTGCCTGGTCGCTGCCGACCTGAAGCCGGATCAGCACCTCGCCCAGCGTCTCGGGATCGACGGGCTCGATCCGCACGTCGCCCTCCCCGCACGCCATGCCCACCCCGTCGATCAGCAGCTCGCGACCGAAGGCCCAGGTCACCGGGGCGTCGCCCGGCAAATGGAAGGTCAGCCGCACCGCGTACGGATCGGACGTCTCGTAGCCCAGCTCGACCGGGATACGGAAGGAGAGCTCCTCGGAAACGAGGAAGCTCATCATGACCTCTGCCTGTACGGACTCGCGCATCGCCTATCCCGTCAACTGCCGTCGCCTGGCCGGGAATGATCCCCGTGACACTGAAGGAATATTGCTGAACGTACACGTTAGATCACAAGGAGTAAGTTTTCAGATACTGATAGAGAGCGCGAGCGACCCCAGAAGCCTGCCGACCTCGGCCTGCAACTGCCGCGCCGCGACCGGCAGTCGGTCGGCCTGATGCGAGGGCAGGGAGATGGCCATCGTGGCGGCCGTGGCGCCGAGCGTGATCGGAATCGCCGCGCAGACCGTCCCCAGCGCGTACTCCTGACGCTCCACCACCAGCTCCGTCCGCCGCATCCGGTCCAGGCGCCGCACCAGGGCGTGACCGTCGCGCACGGTGTACGGCGTGAGGGACCGCACGGGGTAACGGTCGAGGTGGTCACGGCGGACGTCCTCGCCCAACTGGGCCAGCAGACACTGGCCGATCGCGTGCGCGTGCCCCGTCTCACGGAAGTCCGCCCACTCCTCCACCGCCGGACTGCCGGGGGTGTCGGAGACACACAGCACCTCGATCTCACCGTCGCGGTACATCGCGTAGTACACCGGTGCGCCGATCAAATCCCGCCACTGCGCCAAGGCGTCGACGATCGTGCTGCGACGTTTCTCCTGCGCCCCGCTGCTGCTCAGCCGCTCGGCCGCCTCCCCGAGGAAGAACAGCCCCTTGTCACGGCGGAGATATCCCTCGTGCACGAGGGTGCGCAGCAGGTGGTACGCGGTGGGGAGGGCGAGGCCGGTCTCGCGGGCCAGTTGCTTGGCGGGTGCTCCGTGTTCGTGTCCGGCGACGGACTCCAGCAGGCGCATGGCCCGTTGGACGGAACCGATGAGGGTGGCGGCGGACTGCTGCGGGCCGTCGGCTGTCGCGAAGCGCTGCCGGTCAGGGGCTGCGGCTGCGGTGAAAGGCTGCTGTTCGGTGGTCGCCGCGGAGCGCTGCCGCGGCGGGGCCGCAACCGGGCGCTGCTGTGCCGCCGGCTTCGGCTGTACCACCGGCTTTGACTGTGACGCCGGGCGCAGCTGTGGCACCGGACCCGACCGCTCCACCAAACCTGGCTGAGCCACAGCACCGGACCGTTCCGCCGGATCTGGCTGTGACACCGGCCGCAGTTGTGCGGGGACCGCCACCGAGCGCGGCCACGTGGACGGGACGGGCAGGGTGGGGCGTGCGTGTGGTTCTACGGGTGCGGTGTCAACCGTGGCCAAGGGTCACTCCCGGAG
>NZ_JBXVPZ010000409.1:0-8897 GCF_057961495.1 Streptomyces sp. P5F9
TGAGGTGCTTGATCGTGGGGTTTCCGAGGTGGGGACGCTGTTCTCGGCGTTGCGTTCATAAAGAAAGCGGCATTGCGGCCAACCTTCACATCGCCGAAATGCGCACGGCCCGTTCCGCACAAGGTCGCGAACTACCGTGGACACCACGGCTACCACCCCAGCCGCCCGCACCAGCTTCAGCACCCGCTCCAGCTACCGCCCCGGCCACCGTCGCCCGAAGGCACACCCCGCCCTCGTCAAGACAGGAGCCCTGTGTCCCGTCGTACCGACGCGTTCTCCCTTCCGCCCTGGCTCGCCCACACGCTCCGTGCCCAGCGCGGGCCGGTTCCCTGGAGCGCGGTCACGCGAGGGGCGCTGGCCGCCGGGCCGCTGCTGACGGTGGCCGTGCTGGGCGGGCGTACGTCTCTCGGGGTGCTGGCCGCGCTCGGGGCGATGCTCGCCGGGATCAACGACCGGCCCGGGAGCCGGCGGGCCTCCGTCAAGCGACTCGGGGGCCCCGCGCTGGCCGGAGCCGCCGGGCTGTTGATCGGGACGTACACCGGGGCGCATGTCGGGGCTGTCGTGCTGACGCTGCTCTTCACCGGGATCGGGCTGGTCGCCGGCGGGTTCAGTGCCATCGGGCCCGTCGCGTCGGGCGCGGGTACGCAACTCCTCGTCGCCTCCGCCATCGGTGCCGGGATGCCCCTGCCCGAACCGGGGTGGCAGCGGGCCCTCGCCTTCCTCGCCGGGGCCGCCTGGCTGGTCCTGCTGCGGCTGGCGCTGCCCACGCCCGGGGCCATCGCCGGTGACTACCGGTTCGACGGCGAGCGGCACGCCGTAGCCGCCGTGTACGACGCGATCGCCGCGCTGCTCGACGCCAGTGGTGGGCCGGAGGCGACGGGGCGGCGCGCCGCGCTGACCGCCGCGCTCGATCACGCACAGGACGCGCTCGCCGGGCCTCGGCTGCGGCGGTACGCCAGTTCGGCGGCCGAGCGGCGGCTGCACGGGCAGTACGCCGCCGCGCTGCCGCTCGCCGAGGCCGCGACCGCGATCGCCTGGGCAGGGGAGGCGGTGTCGGCACGGGCAGGGGAAGGGCCGCGCCGGCTCGCCGCCGCCGTGCGCGACAACGCGCCCACCGGGCCGCTGCCCGCGCCCAACCGTTCCGCGCCCGCGCTGCGCGCCCTCGACGACGCGCTGCTGAAGGCCGCCGACGCCTTCGACCAGGCGGAGGGGAGCGATCTGCACACGCGTCGGCGTACGCCAACTGATCTGCTCCGTAAGGCGTTTGGGGCCGGGGGGCGGGAGTACGGGCTGCGGGTCGCACTCTGTTTCGGGGCCAGTGTCGCCGTCGCGCAGGCGTTGCACCAGGCCCGCTGGTACGGGCAGCACGAGCACTGGTACTGGCTGCCCGCCACCGCCGTCTTCCTCGTCAAGCCCGATCTCGGACCGCTCGCCTCGCGGGCGCTCAGCCGGGCGGCGGGGACCGTGCTGGGGGCGCTCGTCTTCGCCGGGTTCGCCGCCGTGCTGCCCCGGCCCGAAGGGCTTGTCGTGCTCGTGGCACTCAGCGGTGCGCTCATTCCCGTCGCCACCCGGCACTTCGCCGCGCAGACCGCCGTCGTCACCGTCCTCGTGCTCTCCCTCGTGATGGTCGGCGGGGAACCGCAGGCCTCCGCCGGCCGGATCGGGGAGACGCTGCTGGCCTGCGCGATCGTGCTGGTCGTCGGGCATCTGCCGATGCCGGGGAAGCGCGGCGGGGGCGTACGCGCCCGGCTCGCGACCGCGGGCGCCGCCGCACACGCCTACCTCGTGCACGTCCTGAGCGAGTCCGACGACCGCGCCGAACGCTGGACCCTGCGCCGCGAGGCCTACCGCACACTCGCCGAGGCCCGCGGCGCCATCGCCGTCTCGGCCGCCGAACTCCCCGCCCTCGCCCGGCACACGGAGGGCACGGACGAGGTCGCGGCCGTCCTCGAACGGCTCGTGGACACGACCACCGCCTGCGCCGTCCATCTCGACGACACGGGACGGCTCACGTCTCGCCACATCGGGCAACTCACCGAGCTGCTGGAGGAGTTCGAGCGGGGACGGGGGCGTGTCGGGCTGCGCGCCATCGAACTCACCATCGCTGTCTAGCCAGTTCGCCCGCACAGGCCGTACAGGGGGCTACTCCACCCGCACCCAAACCGGCGCGTGGTCCGACCCCGGCGCCTCCCGCCGCTCCGCCGGATCCGGTCCCACCGACGGGAGTCGAGGCGCTCCCTCACCCGGCAGTCCCGTCCCCGCCGCCGTCACCCGGTGGACCAGGTGATGGCTGAGCAGGATGTGGTCGATCAGCTCGCGGCGCCCGGAGTCGATCCGGGAGTAGCGCTGGTCGGCCGGGATGAGCGGCGCCACGTCCCACAGGCGGACCGCGTCGCCCTGGTCGGGCCGGTCGTAGCCGGGCGTGCCGATCTCCGAGCCCGGCGGGCCGAGCAGGATCTGGGTGGTCGCGGCCTGCACCTCGTCGTTCATGTCACCGAGCACCGCCACGTCCCGGGTACGGCCCTCACCGGCGAGCAGTCCGTCGGCCAGCGCGCGCAGGGTCGCCGCCTCGGCGGCCCGGCGGTAGAGGGCGTAGGCGCCGTAGCGGGCCCGTTCGCCCTCGTCGTGCGGGAAGAAACGGTTGCCCGGGTAGGTCAGCAGCTTCGACTTGAGATGGGCGACCGCCACCGCCAGCGGGCCGGTCGCCGTCGTGACCTCCACCGCCAGGAAACCCCGGCCCACCCCCGGTTCCTCGGCGCCCGAGTCGTCCGACTGCACCGGGCGCAGGTGGGCCGGGAACGTGTTCGTGTCGGCGACGACCCGCGGCTGCGTGCGGCTGAGGAAGCCGACCCGGATGCCCCGGACGTCCGGGTGCGCGGAGGTGGCGGTGTGCCACTCGCCGTCCAGCATCCCGGCCAGGTCGTCGAGCGCGGCCGGGTCACCGACCTCCTGGACACCGAGCAGCACCGGGTCCAGTTCCGTGATCACGGCGGCGAGGGAGGCGAGCTTCGTCTCGTAGGTGGCCTTGTCCTTCGGGCCGGACGGGCCGCCGGGGCGGAACAGGTTCTCCAGATTCCAGGTGCCGAGGAGCATGCGGGGCCCCTTCCAGAAGCCTTGGTCGTGCGCCATGAGCCTTGGTCGTGAGGCAAGCGTGCTGGTCCGGGACGGCTCGCGACAGCGCCACGCCGGGATGCGCGGTTCGGCTCACGCGGGGCGAGGACGGCGTCGTACGTTGGGATGGTGAGTGACTCTCCTGCCGATCTCCTCATTACCGGTTGCACCGTTCTCGTCCACGACGACCAGGAGCGCATCGGCTTCGAGCGGGACGCGGCGATCGTCGTACGGGACGGGCTCGTCGAGTCGGTGACGCGCGCGGCGGACGCGGTCGGCCTCGCCGCCGTCGAACGCCTCGACGCGCGCGGCCAGGTGGCCCTGCCGGGGCTGGTCAACTGCCACACCCACGCACCGATGGTCGCGCTGCGCGGGCTCGCCGAGGACCTGCCCACGGAGGAGTGGTTCAACGACGTCGTCTGGCCCGTCGAGTCCAACCTCACTGAAAAGGATGTGGAGTTGGGGGCGCGGCTCGCCTGCGCCGAGATGATCCGCGCCGGGGTCACCTGCTTCGCCGACCACTACTTCTCCATGGACAGGGTCGCCGCCGTGGTCGCCGAGTGCGGGATCCGCGCCCATCTCGGCGAGGCCTACTTCTCCTCCCAGGGTCCTCAAGGCCGGGAGAAATCACTGGAGTTCGCGCTACGGCACCGGGGCACCGCCGACGGCCGCATCACCACCGCCCTCGCCCCGCACGCCCCCTACACGGTGACCGACGCGGACCTGGCCGCCACCGCCGAACTCGCCCTGGAACACGGCCTCCCCGTCCACATCCACGCCGCAGAGAACCGCGACCAGACCGACACCAGCCTCTCCCGCCACGGCATCACCCCCATCGAAGTCCTCGACCGCGCGGGCCTGTTGGCCACCGACCTGCTCATCGCCCACGGCACCGGCATCATCGACCGAGACCTCCCCGTCCTGGAGCGTGCGAGCGGCCGTACGGCGGTCGCCACCGCGCCCCGGGGATACCTCAAGTTCGCCTGGCCGGACACCACTCCGATCCGCGCCCTGCGCGCCATCGGCATCCCGGTCGGACTCGCCACGGACGGCGCCGCCTCCAACAACTCCCTCGACGTGTGGGAGTCGATGGCGCTCACGGCGCTGATCCAGAAGTCGACCGAAGGTGATCCGCGGTGGCTGACGTCCCGTCAAGCCCTGCACCACGCAACCCTCCAGAGTGCGCGGGCGGTCGGGCTGGGTGACTCGATCGGGTGCATCGCGCCGGGGCGCCGGGCCGACATCATCCTCGTCGACCTCACCGGGCCGCACACCCAGCCCGTGCACGATCTCGCCGCGACCCTCGTGCACAGCGCCCGTTCCGCCGACGTCCGGACCACGATCGTCGACGGCCGGGTTCTCATGCGTGACCGCGAGCTGCTCACGCTCGATGTACCCGCTGTCGTACGGGAGTTGGAGGACCGTCTGCCGGCTCTCGTCGACCGGAGTCATGGCCGGCGGATCCAGGAATACGACACCTGAGACTCGCCTCTAGGCTGTTCCCATGGATCTCGCGGACGGCCTTCTCGACCACCCGTACGACGTGTACCGGCGCCTGCGCGACAGCGCCCCCGTGCACCGTATCGCCGGCCCCGACGGCACCCCCGCCTGGCTCGTGACCCGGTACGACGACGTGCGGGCGGCGCTGGCCGACCCGCGGCTCTCGCTGGACAAGAGGCATGCCACGGCCGGGACTTACAAGGGGTTCTCGCTGCCGCCCGCGCTCGACGCGAACCTCCTCAACATGGACCCGCCGGACCACACCCGCGTCCGGCGCCTGGTCGGCCGCGCGTTCACCCCGCGCCGAACGGAGCAGCTCCGCAAGCCCATTCGGCGCACCGCCGACCAACTCCTCGACGCGCTGGGGGAGGAGGGCGACACCGACCTCATCGCCTCCTACGCGGCACCCCTCCCCATCACCGTCATCTGCGACCTGCTCGGCGTGCCCGACCGGCACCGGCGGGACTTCCGGGTGTGGACCGACACCCTCGTCGCGCCCGCGCCCGGGACACCGCCCGAGGCCGGCAAGCACGCGGTCGTCGCGATGCTCGGCTTCTTCACCCAACTCCTCGCCGACAAACGGGAAGAGCCCGGTGACGATCTTCTTTCCGACCTGATCGCCGTACGCGACGAGGGCGACCGGCTCAGCGAGGACGAGCTGATGTCCCTCGCCTTCCTCATCCTCTTCGCCGGGTACGAAAACACCGTCCAGCTCATCGGCAACTCCGTGCTCGCGCTGCTGCAACACCCCGGGCAACTGGCCGCGTTGCGCGCCGACCCCGCCCAACTCCCCGCCGCCGTAGAAGAGTTCCTGCGGTACGAAGGGCCCGCGCTGCTCGCCATCCGGCGTTTCCCCGTCGAGGACGTCACCATCGGCGGGGTCACCATCCCCGCCGGCGAGACGGTCTGGGTGTCCGCGTCCGCCGCGAACCGTGACCCGGACCGCTTCCCCGGGCCCGACCGGCTCGACCTCTCCCGCGACACCTCCGGGCATCTCGCGCTGGGCCACGGCATCCACTACTGCCTGGGCGCGCCGCTCGCCCGCGCCGAGACGGAGATCGCGCTGGCCGCGCTGCTGGAGCGATTCCCGCGGCTGGAGTTGGGGGAGGGTGAGGTGAGGTGGCGTCCCTCGCTGCGCGCCCGGGGGCTGCTCGCGCTCCCGGTGACGTACGGGACGAAGTCCCTCTGAAGATCCCTCGACCCTCTGAAGATCTCTCCAAGAAACTTTCCGACGCGGCGATGAATTCCGGTCCTCCCTCCGGTCCACCCCTCAACGGACCGTTGTCACAGGAGGGCCCATGTCGCTTCCGGAGATCGTCTCGCGTGCGCAGTGGCGCGCGGCGCGCGAGGAACTGCTGGTCAAGGAGAAGGCGGCCACGCGCGCGCGGGACGCGCTCAACGCCGAGCGGCGCGGGCTGCCCATGGTGGAGATCGACAAGGAGTACCTCTTCGAGGGCGGCGACGGGAAGGCCACCCTGCTCGACCTCTTCGAGGGGCGCGGCCAACTCGTCGTCTACCACTTCATGTTCGCGCCCGAGTGGGACGCGGGCTGCCGCAGCTGCTCGGCGTTCCTCGACCAGATCGGGCACCTGGCCCATCTGAAGGTGCGCGGCACGACGTTCGCCGCCGTGTCGAGAGCGCCGTACACGAAGATCCTGCCGTTCAAGGCGCGGATGGGGTGGACGCTGCCCTGGTACTCGTCCTTCGGCGGGGACTTCAACTGGGACTTCGACGTCACGTTCGTCGGGGACGGGGAACCCGTCGAGCGGCCGGGTGTCAGCTGCTTCCTGCGGGACCGCGACCGGGTGTTCCACACCTACTCG
This sequence comes from Streptomyces sp. P5F9, assembly GCF_057961495.1. Taxonomy (NCBI): domain Bacteria; kingdom Bacillati; phylum Actinomycetota; class Actinomycetes; order Kitasatosporales; family Streptomycetaceae; genus Streptomyces; species Streptomyces sp. P5F9. Next base: position 6,435 of record NZ_JBXVPZ010000409.1, read on the forward strand.
ACCTATGAGCGCGGGCTCGACGGGCTCGGCTCGACCACCACCTTCCTGGATCTGACCGCGCTGGGACGGCAGGAGGAGTGGGAGGAGCCCAAGGGGCGCGCGTCGGCGCTCGGGGCGCCTGCGGGAAGTGACCGTGTCCGCTATCACGACGAATACGAGGAATGACACGGACGGTGACGAGAAAATGACACGGGCCGTGTGCGGAAAGTGTGCGGCCGGGTGTCGACTATGTCTCAGTACCGTCACTTCGCGAGCCGTTCACCGTACTGTCGGCGTTTAACTCTATGAGGCTTCACGAAGCTCTCCGAGTTTCAGCACGACAGGGAGGTACAAGGTGAACGGGCGAACGGTGCTTGAGCGTTTTCCCGCCGGCGGGCCGCGTGGCTCGTGGCCGGCGGAGGAGTTCGCGCAGGCGCGCCGTCTGGAGGGCCTGCAGGCTGAGGTCGTCATGGACATCGCGACCGACGCGTTCCTGGTGGTCGTGCGCAGCGGCGACGTCGTGGACGCCGCCGCCTGAGAGGTCAGCCCGCCTTCGGGGCGGGCACCTTCGCCGTGAACTGGTCCGCCTGGAGCGCGTACAGCTCCGCGTACACACCGCCGCTCGCGAGCAGTTCGTCGGGCGTCCCGGACTCCACCAGCCGCCCCTGATCGAGGACGTGCACCAGATCCGCGTGGCGTACGGACGCCAGCCGGTGCGTGATCAGCACGACCGTCTGCCCGGTGCCGGCCAGCGCGCGGATCTTCTCGAAGACCTCCAGCTCGGCCCGGGCGTCGAGGGCCGCCGTCGGCTCGTCCACGATCAGGATGCGGCCCCTCCGGTAGGCGGCCCGCGCGATCCCGAGCCGCTGCCACTGACCGCCCGACAACTCGTGCCCGCCGCTGAAGTTGCGGGCCAGCAGGGTGTCCAGGCCGCGCGGCAGATCCGCGATGACGTCCCGCGCACCGGCCTCGGCGACGGCCTCGGCCAGCCGCTCCTCGGTGAGCGGCGCCGCGGACCGCCCGACGGCCACGTTGACACGGGCGGTGAACGGCCAGCGCTTGAAGTTCTGCGCCACCATCGCGATCCGGTCGGCCAGTTGCTGCCGGTCCGCGCCGGCCGCGTCGACGCCGTCCCACAGGATCCGCCCCCGGTCCGGCCGGTACAGCCCGGCCAGCAGCTTCACCAGGGTCGTCTTCCCGGAGCCGTTCTCGCCGACCAGCGCGATGATCCGGCCGAGCGGGAGGGCGAGGGAGACGTCGTCGAGCGCGGGATGGGTGGCCTCGCCCGGATAGCTGAACGTGACGTTCTCGAAGCGGATCTCCCGCGGCTCCTCGGGCAGCGCCGTCCCGCCGACCGGGATCGCCCACTCGGTCGCCTCCTGGTACAGCTTCTGCAGATCGCCCACGAACAGGGCCTCCTCGTGCAACTGGTTCACCGCCAGGACGAGCGTGTCGAGGCTCGCGGAACCGGTGCGGATCGCGATCACCGCCGTACCCGCCACCGAGAGCGCCATCGCCCCGGACAGCAGCAGCCCGCCCAGCGTCGCGTACGTCGCCGCCGTCGCGAGGCCCGTCCAGGTCGCCGCGATCAGCCCCGTACGGGCCGTGAGCCGGGCCAGCCGGGCCTGTTCCGCCTCCGCGCTCTCCGACATCTCGTGGAAGTGGTGCAGCAGGAACGGCCCGACGCCGTGCACCCGGATCTCCGGGGCCGCCTCCGGCTCGGTGAGCAGCGAACCGATGAGACGGCCGGCCCGGACGTGCTGCACCCAGGTGTGGAACGACTCGTAGTGGCGCCGCGCGTTCGTCAGCGCGCCCCACGCGCTCGGCAGCGTCATCGTCGCCAGCAGCGGGAGCAGCGCCGGGTGCAGCACGGTCAGCACGCCCGCCGCCGCGATCAGCGAGATCAGCGCGTTCATGACGTTCGTCGCGTACGAGATCATGCGGCGGGCCGACATGGCGCCGTATTGCGCGGTGTCCAGCAGCTTGTGGAACGCGTGATCCTCGATCGCGGCCAGCTCCACGGCCGCCGCCCGCTCCAGATACAGCTCGGTGGCGACCCGCTCCACCTTCGGCTCAAGACGCCCGGTCGCGTACGTCGACGCGGCCCGCAGCAGCGCGCCCACCAGCATCACCGCGGCCATCGTGACCAGCGCGGGGACGGCACCGCGCAGCCGGTCCCCGATGGGACCGCCGGTGATCAGCCGCCCCAGCACACTGTTGACCGCGAGCAGGCTCACCGCCTGGGTGGCGCCCCGGCACGCCTCGGCGGCCAGCACGACCCGCGCGGCCCGCGGATCGGCCTGCCAGGCCAGCCGGAAACTCGACCTCAGCATCGCCGGCAGCCGCGTCACCATGGACCGGAAGCTCAGCTCCAGGAACGCGTCGTTGTGCTGACTCCACCCCGTGTCGTACCGCAAGGGCCCACCGAACAACAGCTGCTCCGACGCGGACGGCTCCCCTGGCCCCGAGTCACCCTTCCTCCCC
>NZ_JBXVPZ010000410.1:0-8860 GCF_057961495.1 Streptomyces sp. P5F9
CAGCGGATGCACGCCCCGGGCAGACACCCGCGCGTTCACGAACCTTGACCGGCTACACCACTTCGCGGGACACCATCCCGGCGGGTGTCGTCGGGGCTGTCCGGTCCGGACAGATCTCGCGTTCGGCTCGGGTCCTGGCGATGGTTGGCCGTGAGTGCACGCAATAGCCGTCCGGGGCATGGGCATCGAAAGAGCGGTCATGTCGGTGTATATGGGAGCTTCGTCCCATTTCAGAGTGAGATCAGCTTTTCAGGGTTGGTGCTCTCGACGCGCTGGATCCCGAGGTGCGCGGCCCGTCATCGTGCCGGGCGACGGGCGGCAAAACGGGCAGCTGCCGCTCGACCCGGTCGGGCAGGTGGTCCAGCTCCGTGTGTCGCCGGAGTTGGCCGGCCTGGAAGGGACTCACATACCGCCCTGGAGGGACCCGGCCGGGAATCGTGTTGCCGGAGCTGCCCGTGAGAGCCGCCCTGCCCAGGTGGTGTCCATCCCGGCGGCCTCCACCTGTCGTCGGTGCCCCCGGAATGTCCGCAGGCACCGGCCGGTTCCCGGACTCCCACAGCCGTGCGTCCTCGATCCGAAGTGCCCAGCCCGAGCGGGAGAAATATTCCCCGGTGACCGCGAACCGGGCCGCGGCCTACCGAGCGGCGGAGCTGACCGTTGAGGTGGAGAGGCCTGGGAGAGTGATCGCCCGCCAGCCTGTGGGAGATCAGCCCGGTCCTTCACCCCGCTGACGAGGTGGCCGACAAGGGGGGGCAGGGCTCAGTCGTCACAGCCCCAGCCGGGGCGCCGTGCTTCCGGCGACCTTTGAGTCGCGGCTCCAGCGGATCTCCGGTGTGGCGTCATCCGGCGCGGCATGTCCGAGGCGGTATGTCCTACGCGGCACGTCCGACGCGGACGAGGAGTTCGATGAACTCGCGGATGGCAGCGCGTTGTTCGTCTCGCGGGCGGACCACGATCGCGGCGGCCCGCACGGGCGGCATCCCGTCGATGTCGACGACGGCCGGACGACCGTCCTTACAGTTCGTCGCCTACGGTCGGACGCCCCTCCTTCAGTTCGTCGCCGACGGCCGGACCTGGAAGCACTGTGACGGCGGAGCCGCTGACGGCCGCCTGCTTCATCACGTCAAGGCTCCGGGACTCGACGTCCACGCGCAGCCGGGCACCCGCCTTGACCGCCTTGAGAGCCCGGCGCTCCAGAAGTCGTCGTGACCGCTGTGCCGCTGGGCCGGGGTTTCGTGAACCGCCCGGTCGGCCTCGCGGTCGCGGGATACCATGACTCGAATGGCCGGTCTCCTGCCGCGTGGTCCGACCGGCATCGGGGGAGTGTCTGATGCTCGTTCGCACGTCGACGATCGAATCCGTGCCGCAGGACGAGGTGACGGTATCGACGTATCGCTTCGCCGAGCTCGGTCCCATCCATATCGGTGAGGTCGATTTCAGCGGCGAGCTGAGGCTGGAGACCGAGGACGTCGGCACGGGTTTCTACGTGCACGTGCCCATCGCGGGGCGCTTCGCGTCACGTCACCGGGGTGTGGACCTGACGGTGAGCCGCCTGGGCTCGGCTCTGTACCGACCGGGTGGCGGCGCCGTTTCCGCCCGTTGGCCTGCCGGGTACCGCGGGCTGTGTGTCCGCATCGACATGCCCGCGGTGGAGACCATGCTGGCCCGGCTGGTCGGCGACCGGACCTCCCGCCGTGTCAGCTTCGACCCGGTGATGAACTACGCCGACGGCTTCGGACGCAACTGGGCCGAACTGCTGGTGTCCGTCAACCGGCAGATCGCGGCTCCGGGCAGTCTGCTGTCGCAGCCGCTGGTGGCCGGGCCCCTGGCGGACAGCATCGTGAACGGATTCCTCCTGGCGGCGACGCACTCCCACCCCGAGGCGCTCGGTGGGCCCGTCACGCGTGCACGGCCCGCGTCGGTCCGTACGGCCATCGACATCATCGAGTCGGACCCGCAGGCGCCGCTGACGCTCTCGCTCCTCGCGGACCGTTGCGGGGTCGGTCCGCGAGCTCTGCAGAAGGCATTCCAGGCGCATCTGGAGATGTCACCGATGGAGTACGTGCGTGACGTCCGGCTGCGCCGGGCGCACGAGGAGCTCCGGGTGGCCGACCCGGCCACGGATTCGGTCGCCGCCGTCGCGCGCCGCTGGGGTTTCGCTCATCTGGGAAGATTCGCCGCCGCGCACGAAGCGAAATTCGGTCAGAAGCCGCTGCATACGCTCCGCGGATAACCCGATTCGCGTCCTGGACATTTTGTTTGCCGACGTAGGCCAGGTTGCTAGATTCCGGAACGCCAAGTCCTTCCGGCAATCTCTGGGAATGCAAACATGAGCAACGAACCGCTCGCCGACGTACGTGACATGTACATGGCCCACACGATGTTCCGTCGCGAGTTCGGACTCGCCCCGGAACTCATCCGCGGTGTGGCCGACAACGATGTCACCCGCGCCGCCGTCATCGCCGATCACCTGCAGATCGTCGACAACGGCCTCCATCACCACCACAGCGCCGAGGACAAACACCTGTGGCCGCGGCTGCTGGAGCGGAACGCGGCGGACGCCGAGTCCATCGCGCGGCTGATGGAGGAACAGCACGCACAGATCGACAGGGTCCTGGACGAGGTGCGCGCCGGGCTGGCGCACTGGCGCGGCACCGCGGACCCCGCGCGGCGCGAAACCCTCGCCGTGTCGATGGACCAGCTCTCGGACCTCCTTGAGGAGCACCTCGCGGCGGAGGAGGACCACGCCGTACCGCTCCTCGCCCAGCACATCACCGCCGCCGAGTGGGGACAGATGCTGGCCGACGGCGCGGGGGACGTCGCTCCGGAACAGGCCCCGCTGATCTTCGGCATGATGGCCTACGAGGCGGACCCGGACACCGTCCGCGACATCGTCGCCCAGATGCCGCCCGAGGTCAGCGGCATCATCGGCGGTCTGGCCACGGAGGCCTACGCGACCCACGCGCAGCAGGTCTACGGCACTGCCACGCCGGAGCGTGTCGGTGCGCGCGGCGGGGTGAGCCGATGACCACCGGCACAGTGAGGTTCGGCGCCCTTCTGGAGCCGAGCCCGGACCGCCCGCAGGACGTCGTGGAACTGGCCGGACTGATGGAACAGCTCGACTACGACGTCGTCACGCTGTCCGATCACCCGTACTGGCCCGAACGGCTCGACACCCTCGCGCTGTTGACCGCCATGGCCGTCAGGACCCAGCGCATCACGGTCATGTCCAACCTGCTGAACCTTCCGCTGCGTCCGCCTCCGGTGCTTGCCCGCACCGCCGCGACCATCGACATCCTCAGCGGTGGCCGCTTCGAACTCGGTCTCGGCACCGGCGCCCAGCAGATGTGGGGGTCCATCGCCGCGGAGGGCGGGCCGGCACGCACCGCCGGGGAGTCCATCGAGGCGCTGGAGGAGGCCACCCACCTCATCCGCGCGTTGTGGACGTCCAAGACGGATGTCGCCTTCGAGGGCAAGCACTACCGGCTGGACAACGCGAAGCCGGGGCCCGAGCCGCGGCACGAGATCGGCATCTGGTTCGGCGCCTACCAGCCGCGGATGCTGCGGGTGGTCGGGACGATCGCCGACGGCTGGATCCCGAGTTCCCCGTTCCTCCCGCCGGTCGCGCTGCCGGACGCCAACCGGATCATCGACGAGGCGGCGCTCGCCGCGGGCCGCTCGCCGCGGGACATCGGCCGCGGTTACAACATCGAGGGCACCTTCGGCACCGGCTCCGGCTTCCTCGAAGGCCCCGCGACGGTGTGGGCCGAGCAGCTTGCCGAGCTGGTCCTGAACAAGCAGGCGGACACGTTCTTCCTCTACCGTGCGGCCTCGGCCGACTTCCTCCGCCAGTTCGCGGCAGAGGTCGCGCCCGCGGTCCGCGAACTCGTCGCCGTCGCCTGATCGCTCTGTATGTGGATCGCCCTGTATGTGGAGCGCGGCCGGGCAGCAGCGCAGCGTGCGTTTCAGGTTCCTCATCGTTTCGAGTCCCGGCCAACTGGCCGGCGTCTTCAGCGTGTTGCTGAAGGAGAGGGCCGACGCCCGTCCGCAGACAGCACTTGCGGTGTGCCCCCGAGCTGGGGGCAGCTGGAGGAATCTCGCCGGGCCGCCGAGGCGATCCGGATGACCCGCAGGGCGCTGCTGGAACTGCCCGAGCCGGCCGCGCCCCGGCAACTGCCGGACCATCCGGCCCACCAGCAGATCATGGCGGTGTTCACCACGGTTGACACCCTGCTGCGGGCCGCTCGCACACCTGCAGCAACAACACCTGCGTGAAGCTCAAGCGGCTCGCCGAGCGCGGGATCCTCGCCGGGACCGAGCAGGGCTTGCTCACCCGACCGCGGCCGTCGGCTGCCCGGCGCCGCCGCGACCTGCCCACTCACCCCGGACGAAGCAGCGCACCCGAACATCAGGTCCCACACCGCCCTCTGACACTCGGGCCTGCAAAGGCGCCAAGGCCGCCGTCGGCACCCACCAGGCCACCCTCCGTGAAATATCGTGATCGGCCGAGCGACAGTGGCGAGGACCGACAACACCGCGGCTCGATGAGCGGACCCGCCCGGAGGGCCCAGCCCGAGCGAGGCCCGCAGCTGTGCCGGTGACGGATCCGTTGGGGGGTACTGAGCGTGACTCGTTGGCGGGCGAGCGGCGGCGTACCGTCGATCGCATGAGTGATGGCAAGCAGGTCGGCCCCGGGGCGCGGGAAGAGATCCGCGCGTTCCTGGCGACCCGTCGCGCACGGTTGACCCCCGAGCAGGCGGGTCTCAAGGTGTTCGGCGGCGATCGGCGGGTCAAGGGTCTGCGTCGCGAGGAGGTCGCGGCACTGGCCGGCATCAGTGTCGAGTACTACGTCCGTCTGGAGCGCGGCGACGCCACCGGTGTCTCGGAATCGGTCCTCGACGGCATCCATCACGCGTTGCAGCTCACCGATGCCGAGCGGGCGCACCTGAGTGACCTGCTCGACGCCAGGCGCTCCCGTCGGCCTGCGCCGCCCACTGCACGGCCGCGGCTGCGGCTGCGGCCGCCGGTTCAGCGCATCCTCGACTCGATGACCACCACCGCGGCGCTCGTGTTCACCGGCTGCCTCGACATCATCGGCGCCAACGCGCTCGGCCGAGCGCTCTACCAACCGATGTACGCCGGCCCGGGTCGGCCGGTCAACACCGCCCGCTTCGCGTTCCTCGACCCGGCGGCCCGTACCTTTTGGCGCGACTGGGACAGAATCGCCGACGACTCCGCCGAACTGCTGCGCGCCGAAGCGGGCCGGACGCCGTACGACACGGAGCTCACGGCCCTGATCGGAGAGCTGTCGACGCGTAGTGAGGACTTCCGGGTCCGCTGGGCTCGCCATGACGTGCGCTCGTACGCCACTGGCGTCAAACGCGTCCACCATCCGGTCGTCGGCGACTTCGAGCTCGCCTACGAATCGACCCGGCTGGCCGACCCCGGTCAGATACTGATCATGTACACCCCCGAGCCGGACACCCCGTCGGAGGACGCGCTGCGGATGCTCGCCAGTTGGGCGGCGTCGAGGCCGGGCGCGGATCAGCCACGCCCGGCGGGCGATCCGCACGCCACCGGGCCCGAACCCGGATAACCGTCCAGGCAGAGCAACTCTTCGTCTCCGGCCCGTCTCCGGCCCGTCTCCGGCCCGTCTTCGGACGGCTGCTCGACGTGCCCGAAAACAGCCGACCGCCTCTCCGGGCGGACGACCCGACCGCAGCGTCTCCCGCTCGGACATCTCGCAGCCCTCGCATGCGGCGGGCGCACCGCGACTCCCACCATCCGCGCCGTTCCAGCCCGCCCGCACACACCGGGGCCGCGTCACCCGACCGGCAGTTCCGAAGCATTCCGGACTCTTTCCCAACCGCCGCTCCTCACAAGGAGATTCCCATGAACACCGTCCAGAACCAGACCCCCTTCGACCGGCCGATGTTCTTCGTCGGCGGCAACTGGATCGGCCCCAGCACCGATGAGCGCCATGTGGCCCTGGAGGCTGCCACCGAGGAACCCATCGGCATCGCCGCGATGGCCGGCCCCGCCGACATCGACGCCGCCGTGGCCGCCGCCCGCGCCGCCCTGGAGAGCGGGCCCTGGGCCCGCAGCACGGCGGCGGAGCGAGCCGAGGCCATGCGCCGTTTCGCCGACGCGTGGGACAAGCGAGCAGACCTCGCCACCACCCTCGTGAGCCGCGAGAACGGGATGCCCATCGCCCTGTCACGGCAGACCAACGGGCTCGGGCCCGCCGGTCATCTCCGCCGCAACGCCGATCTTGTCGAGAATTTTCCCCTGGAAGCGCCCCGCCCCAGCATGCGCGGAGCCACCATCGTGCGCCGCGAACCTGTCGGTGTCGTCGCGGCGATCACCCCCTGGAACTTTCCGCTCGGACTGGCGCTGAGCAAGCTCGCCCCGGCCCTCGCGGCCGGCTGCACCGTGGTGCTCAAGCCGTCGCCGGAAACCGCGCTCGACAGCTATCTGCTGGCGGACGCCGCCATCGAGGCCGGCCTGCCCGCGGGTGTGCTCAACATCGTGCTCGCCGACCGGGAGGCCGGCGCCTACCTCGTGAGCCATCCCGGCGTCGACAAGGTCGCCTTCACCGGCTCCACCGCGGCCGGTCGCGCGATCGGCGCCGAGTGCGGGCGTCTGATCCGTCGCTGCACCCTCGAACTCGGCGGCAAGTCCGCCTCGATCGTGCTCGACGACGCCGATCTCGACACGTTCGTCGCCGGTCTGGACGGTGCCTCCTTCATGAACAACGGCCAGACCTGCACCCTCCAGTCCCGGATCCTCGCACCGCGCTCGCGCTACGACGAGATCGTCGAGGCCGTGGCCGACTTCGCCTCCCGTCTCGTCGTCGGCGACCCGCTCGACCCGGCGACGACCTGCGGCCCGATGGCCAGCAGAGCGCACCAGGAGCGGGTGCTCGGTCACATCGACGCGGCCCGCGCTTCGTCGGCCCGGCTCATCACCGGCGGCGGGCGTCCCGCGGGCCACGACCGCGGCTGGTTCGTCGAACCGACGGTCTTCGCCGACGTGGACAACTCCGACCGGCTCGCCCGCGAGGAGGTGTTCGGACCGGTCCTCGCCGTCATCGCGTACGACGACGAGGCCGACGCCGTACGGATCGCCAACGACTCCGATTACGGGCTGGCCGGGTCCGTCTGGACCCAGGACGAGGCACGCGGCATTGACGTGGCCCGGCGGGTGCGCACGGGCACGATCGGCGTCAACTACTACGCGATCGACTTCAACTCCCCGTTCGGCGGCCTGAAGGCGAGCGGCATCGGCCGCGAGTACGGTCCCGAGGGGCTCAGCAGCTACCTGGACCACAAGTCCATCTACACCAGCGCCGACCATCTGCCCGCCTGACACCGCCCCTTGTGGCGGCCGCCATCCGGCCCGAGGCCGGCGACCGCCACAGAGCCGGGTTCAACGATGATCGGGCGACAGCGGCCTGATGCGCACAATGGAGCGAGCAAGAACGCCCGGTTCGGCGACACCGGAGGGTGCGGCAGACCTGGTCAGTTCTGCACGTAGACGGACTGATTCAGATAGCGCTCCTGTTCCAGATTGTCGAGCATGAAGTCGGCGAGATCGGCTCGGGAGATCCTGCCGAGGATGGACCGGCCTCGGTAATCCCCTTGCCGGTAGGCGCCGGTGGCGGGGCCGAAGGTGAGGGTGGGCGGCTGGACGATCGTGTACGTGAGGCCGGAAGCGCGAACCAGCGCATCCTGCCGTTCCTTCGCCGCAAAGCCGGAACGGGCGAGGAGGCGGACCGCGCCCACCACGCCTCGCATCGCAGGGTTGAGTCGGCGTCGGCTGATCACGCTGGTACCGAATCCGGTGAGCGCCTCCACGCGTTGTACGCCGGTGTCGCGCATCGCGGTGAGTATGGCGCGGGTACCTGTGTCGCAGACGGCGTCGCCGAGGCTGATGATCACCGCTTGAGTTCCGGTGAGCGCCTTCTCCAGGGCCGGCACGCAGTCGAGTTCGGCGATCGCGACCGTCAGTTTCGAATGCGAGAGCGTGATGCGGGAGGCGTCGCGGGTGACGGCGACGACCTCGTGCCCCCTCCGCAGTGCTTCGGGGATGAGCACGGAGCCGACACTGCCGCTGGCGCCGAAGACGGTCATTCTCATAGCGGTGCCTTCTCCAGGTCCGTGATGCAGGTCCGACGCTGCCGTCGGAGGAAGATGCCGACCGGCGACCGGGACGAACCCGGCAGTGTCCATGGGTGCCGGCCGGGATCATCGGCCGCGCCGGTACGGCTCGCTGTGTCAGGAGGCGGAGGGCAGGCTGGTGATGCCGAGTTGCAGGAGCATGGCGAGGATGTCCTCGACGAAGGTCGCCTCGGCGATCCTGCCGTTGTGGATGCGATAGATCCCCACGCCGTTCCACCTGGCAGGCTTGTCCGTGGCGGGTATGCCCATGAACGGGCCCGTGTTGACGCCGCTGTTGGTGAACAGCGCGACGACGGTGTCGCCGTCGGTCAGGAACCGCCGCGGCTCCAGGTGCATGCCGGTGAACGCGCCGGCGGCGTTGGCCTCGGCGAACTTCCTGAAGTCAGCCAGGCCGTGATACTCGCCGAGACTGCCCCCGCGCCAGACCATGTCCTCGGTCCAGTACCGCTCCAGGCCGGAGAGATCGCCCCCGTTGAGAACGGTGTCGATGAATCCCTGAACGACCGTGATGTTGTCCTGCGCGCTCATGGTGGTGCTCCTGTGGTCGGTGGATCAGGCGGAGGGACGGGGGGCGGACATGAACAGGCTGTCGTCCAGAAGCGGATCGAGCGTGTCCACGGTGAACAGGGCAGGCGGCCGGTTTTCCAGCTTCGCGAAGAGCGGGGAGAGGGAAGGGGGGG
>NZ_JBXVPZ010000411.1:0-8792 GCF_057961495.1 Streptomyces sp. P5F9
CCCTTCCTCCACCCGAACCCCCACCACGCACCGCTCCGCATCCCCGTGCCGCAGCACATTGGTCGTCGCCTCCCGGACGACCCACCCGAGCGCCGACTGCACCTCGACCGGCAGTCCCGCCGCGTCGCCGGTCACCTCGCAGTCGATGCCGGCGGCGGCCAACACGCCCTGGGCGCCCGCCAGTTCGAGGCGGAGGTCGGCCTCGCGGTAGCCCCGTACGACGTCGCGTACCTCCCGTTGGGACTCCCGGGCGATCCGCTGGACCTCGATCATCTGCTCCACGGCCTCGGTGCGCCCTCGCCGGGCCAGTTGCACCGCCAATTCGCTCTTCAGCGCGATCACCGACAGGTTGCGGCCCATGACGTCGTGCAGGTCGCGCCCGAACCGGAGTCGTTCCTCGGCGACGGCGAGGCGGGCCCGGGTCTCGCGGGCCTCGTCGAGTTCGTAGACGGCGTCGAGGAGCCAGACGGAGAACGCGGCGCTCAAGGCGAGACCGCCGCCGGTGAGGAGGACGGCCAGCGCGGTGCCGAACGCGGCCGGCGCGGCCACCCCCAGCGGGAGCTGCGCGACCAGCGTGCCGCCGACCGCACCCGCGACCACCGCGAGGACCTGCCGCCGCCCGCGTACCCCGAGCGCCGACGTCCCGGCGCCGAAGCTCAGCACCCCCACGAAGAGCGTGCTCGCGGCGGCCCGCACCTGGTCGTCACCGGGACCCCGTTCCCGTAGGACCAGCGCGACGACGGCGATCAGCGCGGTCACCGAGCCGAGGAACCACATGAGCCGTACCGGCCGCACGCGCCGGTCGCGCGTCCAGTCGAGCGCCCGGGACGCGGTGGCGGAGCAGAGCGCCGCGTGCACGGTCACGACAGCCGCCATCCAGCTCGCGGTCTCCACCCCGACCTGCGCGAACAGCGGCAGCCCGATGGACGCGATCTCGACCAGGGCGAAGAAGTGGAAGGACCACCGGGTGTACGTCTCGACCTTCCCGGGAGTGCTCTTCCGCCCCCACCAGCCGCCGGATCCGCCCGTGTCCCTGCCTGCCGCGCCCGGTCCTCCAGGTGCCCGCATCTCTTGGTGCTCCCCGTGCTCCCCGTACCTCAGCGCCGCGGCTCCCACCGGAACCACCGCCGTACAGCAAACACCGCGAGGGCGGTCCAGGCCAGCGCGATCAGGACGGCGCCCAGCGCGTCGTAGCCGGACAGGTCGCCGTTCCAGCCGCCGCTGATCAGCCGGATCGCGGGGGACAGCGGGAGGAAAGCGCAGACGGCGGCGACACGATCGGGCAGGAGCTGCGGCGGGATGATGATGCCGGACCCGAGCATGGACGCGAACAGCACCGGCAGCGCGGTTACCTGCGCACTCTCGGCCGTCCTGGTCACCGTTGCCGTGAGGGCGGCCAGCGCGGCGGACAGGAAGAGGCCGAACAGCAGCCCCAGGACGACGAGTTGGGGCATCGCGGGCGCCCCCGCGTCCAGCAGCAGCACGCACGCCACCGCCAGCAGCACGGACTGCGCGAACCCGACGCACACCGCCGGCAGCGCGGTCCCCGCGAGGATCTCGGCGTCGCCCAGCTCCCCGGTGCGCAACCGCTTGAGGACCAGTTCCTCCCGCCGAGCGACGAAGGCACTCACCAGCGACGAGTACACGGCGAAGAGCAGCGAGAACCCGATCGCGGCCGTGAGCATCACCGCCCCGACCGTCAGCCCCTCCCCCTTGAGATCCATCTGGTCGACGGCCGGCCGCACACTGAACGGCAGCGCCAACGGCACGAGCAGCGCCGTGACGACCGCACTCCGGTTCCGCCCCAGCAACGTCAACTCGGCCCGCCCCAGCGCCCGTAGCCGCCCAACGGGCGTAGTCATCACGGCACTCACACCGTCACCCCCTGCTCCTGCTCGCGCGCGATCCCCAGAAACGCCTCTTCCAGCGAAGCCGACCGCACCTCAAGCCGCCGCAATTCGATCCGCGCCCGCTCGGCCCACACCAACAACCCGGTAGCCGCCCGCTGCAGCTCATGCGTCTCCAGCCGTACGACCCTCCCGGCCACCTCGTGCCCGACGACCCCCAGTTCGCCGAGCGGCGGCAGATCCCCCACGAAATAGCCCGAGGGCAATTCGAACGAAATCCGCGACGGCCGCCCCGCCGTCACCTCGGCGGGCGTCCCGGTGACCGCGATCCGCCCCTCGCTGAGGATCGCGAGCCGGTCGGCGAGCCCCTCCGCCTCCTCCAGGTAGTGCGTGGTGAGCAGCACGGTCGTCCCGCCGTCGCGCAGCGCCCGCACCAACTCCCAGGTGTCCCGGCGCCCTTCGGCGTCGAGCCCGGTCGTCGGCTCGTCCAGGAACAGCACCTCGGGCTCCCCGAGCAGCGCGAGCGCGAGATCGAGCCGCCGCCGTTCACCCCCGGACAACTGCTTCACCCGTACGTCCGCCCGCCGCGCGAGCCCGACCAGCGCGAGCGCCTCCGCCTCGGGCCGCGCCCCGCTGGTACAGCCCGCCCACATCCGCGCGGTCTCGGCGACGGTCAGCTCGGACGGAAACCCGCCCTCCTGCAACATCACCCCGGTCCGCGGCCGTACGGCGGCCCGCGGCCGTACGGCGGCCCGCTCGCTGTAGGGATCGTGGCCGAGGACGCGCACCCGCCCGCCGGACGCCGGCGCGAGCCCCTCAAGGAGTTCGACCGTGGAGGTCTTGCCCGCGCCGTTGGTGCCCAGGAGCGCGAAGACCTCCCCGCGCCGCACGGAGAAGGTGATCCCCCGCACAGCCTCGAACCCGCCCCCGTACACACGGCGTAGGTCAGTGACCTCAATCACGTGTTCGTGTTCGTTGGTGTCCATGACCTCAGCGTCGCCGCGGCGGGGGCCCGACAGCAGTGCGCGGTGTCATCGCTCGGCATGACAAATGTCAGACGGGGACGATCTGTTGACGCGGATCGGGCATAGCAAAGACCCCGGTCCACTGGACCGGGGTCTTTCGCTGGAGCGGACGACCAGGTTCGAACTGGCGACCTCAACCTTGGCAAGGTTGCGCTCTACCAACTGAGCTACGTCCGCATTGCCTCCGATCGGCTCTCACCGATCGGCGCGAGCACCAGCCTACCCGATCCACAAGAGTGGTCCGAACGGTGATGCCGCAGAGCGGGTGACAGGAATTGCACACTGCGCCTTCCCCCTGGAAGGGGGATGTTCTGCTACTGAACTACACCCGCATGTACTCCGTGAGCTGGGCCTTTCGGCCTCGCCCCTCGGCGTGCTCCGAACTCTAGCTGACCAGGAGGGGTGCAGCGCAAGTCGGTTGCCCCGAGGGGCCGATGACCGGCCGTCGGCCCAGCTTTCACACGGCGTCGGTCACTGCGCGGCGGTGAACGCCTCGTAGATCTTCTTGGGGATGCGTCCGCGCGCCGGCACGTCCATCTTGTTCGCCTGGGCCCAGGCCCGGACGGCCGCCGGGTCGGGGGCGACCTCGGTCTGGCGGTAGGCCTTGCCCGACCTCGACCGCTTGCGACCTGCGTCCACGTAGGGCGCGAGCGCCTTACGCAGTTTCTTGGCATTGGCTTGATTCAGGTCGATCTCGTACGACTTGCCGTCGAGCCCGAAGGCGATCGTTTCCGCCGCTTCCGAGCCGTCGATGTCGTCAAAGAGAGTGACCACGACCTTCTGCGCCACGAATATCGGTCCCTTCGTGCGACACCTGAAACCGCACTATCCGCAGGGACGCACGGAGACGTCACGGAGGTGCGGAGATGTCGACTGTCCGCCTGTTATTGGGCAAAGTATCGGCTATTGCCAATTCATTTGTACAGTGCCCGGCAATGCAATGTGAAGCCCGACTAAATCTTCCCGCGTGTCTCCGCGCAATAGGGAACCGGGATCGATCCGGGATCTTTCCCTGAACTTTTCGTGAAGACCCCCGCCCGACACCGGATCGTGATGGTCCTCACGTAGATTCCTACAACTCTACTCGCGTAGAAATTTTGTGCGGGTAGTCTGAAGACACCTGTCGAAGACCCGCAGGAACACGCTCAGCACCACAACACCGGGAGTGCCAGTGGCACGCGTCGTAGTCGACGTCATGCTCAAGCCGGAGATCCTCGACCCCCAGGGCCAGGCGGTCCAGCGTGCGCTGCCACGCCTGGGTTTCGAAGGCATCTCCGACGTACGTCAGGGAAAGCGATTCGAACTGGAAGTTGACGGACCGGTCGACGAGGCCGCGCTCGCCCGCATCCACGATCTTGCGGAATCCTTCCTCGCCAACACGGTGATCGAGGACTTCACCGTCAAGGTGGAAGAAGTGGCGGAGGCGGCCAAGTGACCGCTCGTATTGGCGTCGTCACTTTCCCCGGCAGCCTGGACGACCGGGACACCCAGCGCGCGATCCGCCTCGCGGGCGCCGAACCGGTAGCCCTCTGGCACAAGGACAAGAACCTCCACCAGGTCGACGCGGTCGTCCTCCCGGGCGGTTTTTCCTACGGCGACTATCTGCGCGCGGGTGCCATCTCCCGTTTCTCGCCGGTGATGGAGACGGTCATCGAGCAGGCGAAGTCGGGACTCCCCGTCCTGGGTATCTGCAACGGCTTCCAGATCCTCACCGAGGCGCACCTCCTGCCCGGCGCGATGCTCGGCAACAACCACCTGCACTTCATCTGCCGTGACCAGAAACTGCGGGTGGAGAACGCGGACACCGCCTGGACCAGCGACTACGTGTCCGGCCAGGAGATCCACATCCCGCTGAAGAACATGGACGGCCGCTACGTCGCCGACGAGCACACGCTCGACGAGCTGGAGGCGGAAGGCCGCGTCGTCTTCAGGTACGAGGACTTCAATCCGAACGGCTCCCTGCGCGACATCGCGGGCATCACGAACGCCGCCGGAAACGTCGTAGGCCTCATGCCGCACCCGGAGCACGCCGTCGAGGCGCTCGTCGGGTCCGGCCGCACCGACGGCCTTCCCTTCTTCACCTCGATCCTCAAGAAGCTGGTCAACGCATGAGCCGGACGCCTCTGGACACGGTCGAGCACGCGGCCGAGACCCCCGACGTCGAGCTGCCCTGGGCCGAACTCGGCCTGAAGAAGGACGAGTACGAGCGGGTCGTGGAGATCCTCGGCCGCCGCCCGACCGGCGCCGAACTCGCGATGTACTCGGTCATGTGGTCCGAGCACTGCTCGTACAAGTCCTCCAAGGTCCACCTCCGCCAGTTCGGCGAGAAGGCCCCCCAGTCGGACGCCCTCCTCGTCGGCATCGGCGAGAACGCGGGCGTCGTCGACGTCGGCCAGGGCTACGCGGTCACCTTCAAGGTCGAGTCGCACAACCACCCGTCCTACGTCGAGCCCTACCAGGGCGCGGCCACGGGCGTCGGCGGCATCGTGCGCGACATCATCGCGATGGGCGCCCGCCCGGTAGCGGTCGTAGACCCCCTGCGCTTCGGCGCGGCCGACCACTCCGACACCAAGCGCGTCCTCCCGGGCGTCGTCGCGGGCATCGGCGGCTACGGCAACTGCCTGGGCCTGCCCAACATCGGCGGCGAGGTCGTCTTCGACGCCTGCTACCAGGGCAACCCGCTGGTCAACGCGGGCGCCATCGGCGTCATGCGGCACGAGGACATCCACCTCGCGAAGGCCTCCGGCGCGGGCAACAAGGTCATCCTCTACGGCGCCCGCACGGGCGGCGACGGCATCGGCGGCGCGTCGATCCTGGCGAGCGAGACCTTCGATGACGCCAAGCCGTCGAAGCGTCCGGCGGTCCAGGTAGGTGACCCCTTCCAGGAGAAGTTGCTGATCGAGTGCACGCTTGAGGCCTTCGCCGAGAAGCTGGTCGTCGGCATCCAGGACCTGGGAGCGGCCGGACTCTCCTGCGCCACAAGCGAGTTGGCGTCGAACGGCTCCGGCGGCATGACGGTCACCCTGGACGACGTCCCCCTCCGCGACTCGACCCTCTCGCCCGAGGAAATCCTCATGAGCGAGTCGCAGGAACGGATGTGCGCGGTCGTCGAGCCGTCGAAGGTCGACCGCTTCCTGGAGATCTGCGAGAAGTGGGACGTCATCGCCACGGTCATCGGTGAGGTGACCGACGGCGACCGCCTGGAGATCTTCTGGCACGGCGGCAAGATCGTGGACGTGGACCCGCGCACGGTCGCGCACGACGGCCCGGTCTACGAGCGCCCGTACGCCCGCCCGTCCTGGCAGGACGCGCTCCAGGCGGACGACGCCAACAAGCTTGCCCGGCCCGGTACTTCGGAGGAACTCAAGTCCCAGGTCCTGGCGCTGGTGTCGTCCCCGAACCAGGCGTCGAAGAAGTGGATCACGTCGCAGTACGACCACTTCGTGCAGGGCAACACGGTGCTGGCGCAGCCCGAGGACTCGGGCATGATCCGCATCGACGAGGAGACCGGCCTCGGGGTCGCCATCGCGACGGACGGCAACGGCCGGTACGCGAAGCTGGACCCGTACGCGGGCGCGCAGTTGGCGCTCTCGGAGGCGTACCGCAACGTGGCGACGACGGGCGCGAAGCCCCTCGCGGTCTCCGACTGCCTGAACTTCGGTTCGCCCGAGGACCCGGCGGTGATGTGGCAGTTCGCGGAGGCGATCCGTGGACTGGCGGACGCCTGCCAGCAGTTGGGCACGCCGGTCACGGGCGGCAACGTCTCCCTCTACAACCAGACGGGCGACGTGGCGATCCACCCGACCCCGGTGGTCGCGGTGCTGGGCGTCATCGACGACGTGGCACGCCGCACGCCGGTCGCCTTCCAGGAAGAGGGCCAGCTCCTCTACCTGCTCGGCGAGACGCGTGAGGAGTTCGGGGGTTCGGCCTGGTCGCAGGTGGTCCACGACCACCTCGGCGGCCTGCCCCCGAAGGTCGACCTGGAGCGGGAACGGCTGCTGGCCGAGATCCTGATCTCCGCGTCCCGAGACGGCATGATCGACTCGGCGCACGACCTGTCCGACGGCGGTCTGATCCAAGCGGTAGTGGAATCGGCCCTGTTGGGCGAGAAGGGCGCACGCCTGATCGTCCCCGACGGTCTGGACGCGTTCACGTTCCTGTTCTCGGAGTCGGCGGGCCGCGCGGTCGTGGCGATCCCCCGCTCGGAGGAACTCCGCTTCAACGACATGTGCGGGGCACGGGGTCTGCCCGTCACCCGTATCGGTGTCGTGGACGGTCAATCGGTGGAGATCCAGGGCGAGTTCGCGCTCTCCCTGGAGGAACTGCGCGAGGCGCACGAGGGGACGATCCCGGCGCTGCTGGCGTAACACCCAAGTACGGAGAGGGCGTTCGTGGGACGGTCACGCCGACCGCCCCACGAACGCTTCTTTTTGTTATGCGGTCTGCTCGTCCTGTGCGAAGAAGCCGATCAGGTCCTGGCCGATGGCGTCGTTGGTGGCCACGGCAGCGGCAGCCGCCGTGGCGCTGCGGGGGAACAGTGCCGCCTCGTACGAGGTGAGCGCGGCCTCGATGTCGTCGAGATGCTCGGCGATGGCCTTGCCGAGTTCGGCGGCGTCCTGCATGGCCAGGTTGGCGCCTTCGCCGTCCGGCGGCGAGAGGTGGGCGGCGTCGCCGAGCAGGGTCACTCCCGGGACCCGGTCCCAACGGTGCCCGACAGGCAGCGAGTTGAGAGGCCGTACGACCGGCGCCGTATCGCTGTCGGTGATCAGGGCGGTGATCTCGGGCGCCCACCCCTCGAACTCCGCGGCGATCCGCGCGGTGGCCGCGGCGGCGTCGGTGAAGTCGATGTCGTCGAACCACTCCTGCGGCTTGGTCAGCGTCACATAGGCGTGCAGCGTCTCGCCGCTCTCCCGGTGTGCCCCGATCCACTTCCCGCTCGCTCCCGAGCCCGGCGGGACCACGAACAGCGAGCCGCCGCCGACCGTCCTCGCGGCTACCGGGTGCCGGGTCTCGCTGTCGTACAGATAGGTCTCGACGAACGACCGCCCGAAGTACTCGGGAACGGCGTCGGACAGCAGCGGCCGTACGCGCGACCAGGCGCCGTCGGCGCCGACGAGCAGGTTCGTGACGAGGGAACCACCGTCCGCGAAGGCGACTTCATGCAGACCGTCGCCAAGAGCACGGACACCGCTGACCTTGTGCCCCCACCGCACGGTGCCGGCCGGCAGCGAGTCGAGGAGAATCTGCCGAAGTTCGCCGCGCTGCACCTCGGGCCGCCCACCCGTCCCGTCGTCGGGTTCGTCGAGCAGGACGGTGCCGTCACGGTCGAGGACGCGGGTCGCCTGGCGGCCCTCCAGGATGATGGCGCGGAATTCGTCCATCAAGTCGGCTTCCTTCAGGGCGAGTTGGCCGTTGTAGTCGTGGATGTCGAGCATCCCGCCCTGCAGGCGGGCCATGGGTGAGGGCTCCGCCTCGTAGATCGTGGCCGGGATGCCGTGGACGTGCAGGACGCGGGCGAGGGTCAGTCCGCCGAGTCCGGCGCCGATGATCGTGACGTGAGTGGTCATGACGTTTCCTTCCGTTTCACGGGCCCGCCGGACGCTCCCCCGGCGGGATCACTACCAAGGCTTCAACCCCGCCCCGACAACTCCCCGACGCGCCACCGACAGCTCCGACAGATGCCCGACACGAGGGAAGCTGTAGGCGAAACTAACCACCGTGGCGGGTTGCGAATGGTTAGAAATGACCCCGGCTTGCAGAGATGGAGGTCCGGCGCGTCTGCGAACCGTCCGCGACTCACGTGCGCACATAGGCGCGGCCACCACCATCAACCCGGCGCCACCCCAGAACACCACCCGCGTCGCATCCACGAAGGCCTGACGCCGGCCACGTGGGCCACCCCCGTCAGACGGGCCAGCAC
>NZ_JBXVPZ010000412.1:0-8758 GCF_057961495.1 Streptomyces sp. P5F9
GGGGAGGAGCGGGCCTGGACTGTTCCTGGGCCGCCGCGTCCCACAGGGAGAGCAGCGCCTCGGGTTCCGCGTGCGCGAGCCGGGCGAGGGCCTCGACGGCTGCCCGGGGCGGGAGTTGGCCGCCGTTGAGATAGCGGTGCCAGGTCGACTTGCTGAACGGGGTGACGGAGGCCAGCGCGGCCAGGCTCAGCCCGGTCCGCCGCTTGAGAAGCCGGAGCCGTTCCGTCAGGAGCCGCCCCGCGTCGTCGTAAGGGCCGGACAGAGGCCGCTGCTGCTCGACCGTCACGTGGCTTTCCATTCCATCCTGCTCCTCGCCGTACCGGGGTGAACGCCGTGATCCGTTCCCGGGGCCGGCCGCGTGCCACACCCCGACCACCGGAATATGAAGGGGTGTTGACCTGGCACCACCCGACAGGACGCACGGGGACGTCCCGTCGGGCGGTGCGGCCGGTCAGCCGAGGGTCAGCACCAGCGGACGGCGCTGCGGTTGCGGACGTAGTGGGCCGAGACGTAGCCCTCGTGGTGCGGGAGCTTGTACCAGCGGTGGTTGCCGAAGACGTTCGACCCGTACGTCTTGCAGACGATGGGCAACGTCCGCCCGACCGCCCGCGAGCCGACGACGCGGTAGCCGGTGCCCGGACCGGAACGGACGTTCAGCCGCTTGAAGTGACGGGTGGTGACCTGTCCCAGGGCGTGCCGGGTCACGTGGTGGTGGGCGACGTGGTGCCGGGTGTGGGGAGCCGGGGCGGCGGTGGCGGCGACGGCTGTCACGGGGAAGACGGCGACGGCTGCGATCGCGGCGACGAGACCGTTGCGCAGAGTGCGTCGGATCATGGGGGTTTCCTCCGAGTGGACCGAGGACCACGGGGTGTGATCCAGTCAGGTCGGAGCTTTTCCGGCAAACCGGGCGAAGATGCTGTCCCGCACGTCCCTGGGATGAACTGGGACAGAGTGCGGGACTTTCAGGCATGGCGTGGCCCATCCAGCCCGTCCGGCGTTTGAGGACGAGGCCGTTGAGGCCGACCGGGGGTCCAGGGGGCGGAGCCCCCTGGCGGGGTGAAAGGCGCAGCGCCCCTGGTGATGGGACGGGTAAGGGCGGCGGGGGCGCTGCATCCATCAGCGGCTCCGCCGCGGGTCAACCCAGCCCAGGCCCCCGCACCGGAATATGCGTGAACGTAGGCTCAGGCGCCGGGTTCTGGAAGAAGTCGTTGCCCTTGTCGTCGACGACGACGAACGCCGGGAAGTCCTCGACCTCGATCTTCCAGACCGCCTCCATGCCGAGCTCCTCGTACTCGACGACCTCGACCTTCTTGATGCAGTCCTGGGCGAGCCGGGCCGCAGGCCCACCGATGGACCCGAGGTAGAAGCCACCGTGGGCGTCACACGCGTCGGTGACCTGCTTGCTCCGGTTCCCCTTCGCGAGCATCACCCTGGACCCCGCCGCCGCCTGGAACTGCTCGACGTACGAGTCCATGCGCCCGGCGGTCGTAGGCCCGAACGACCCGGACGCATACCCCTCAGGCGTCTTCGCGGGCCCCGCGTAGTACACGGGGTGGTCCTTCAGGTACTGCGGCATCTCCTCACCCGCGTCGAGCCGCTCCTTGATCTTGGCGTGCGCGATGTCACGCGCCACGACGAGCGGCCCGGACAGCGAAAGCCGGGTCTTCACCGGGTACTTGGTCAGCTCGGCGAGGATGTCGTCCATGGGCTGGTTGAGATCGATCCGCACCACGTCCTCCTCGCCGGAGTCGAGATGCTCGTCTGTCGTCTCCGGAAGGAACCGCGCCGGGTCCGTCTCCAACTGCTCCAGGAACACGCCCTCGGCGGTGATCTTCGCGACGGCCTGCCGGTCGGCGGAGCAGGACACGGCGATGGCGACGGGACACGAGGCCCCGTGCCGAGGCAGCCGTACAACCCGAACGTCGTGGCAGAAGTACTTGCCGCCGAACTGCGCCCCGATCCCGATCCTCTGCGTCAGCTCGAAGACCTTCTGCTCCAGGTCCTTGTCCCGGAAGCCGTGCCCCAGCTCCGAACCCTCGGCCGGGATCTCGTCCAGGTAGTGCGCGGAGGCGTACTTCGCGGTCTTCAGCGCGTACTCGGCGCTCGTACCGCCGACCACGATCGCCAGGTGGTACGGCGGGCAGGCGGCCGTACCGAGCGAACGGATCTTCTCCTCCAGGAACTTCATCATGGAGCCCTCGTTGAGGACCGCCTTCGTCTCCTGGTAGAGGAACGACTTGTTGGCCGAGCCGCCGCCCTTCGCCATGAACAGGAACTTGTAGGCGCCGCCGTCGGTCGCGTACAGCTCGATCTGGGCCGGCAGGTTCGACCCGGTGTTCTTCTCGTCCCACATGGTCAGCGGGGCCATCTGCGAGTACCGCAGATTGAGGTTGAGGTAGGCGTCGTAGATACCGCGCGACAGGGCCGACTCGTCCTCACCTTCGGTGAGGACGTTCTGCCCCCGCTTGCCCATGACGATCGCGGTACCGGTGTCCTGGCACATGGGCAGCACGCCGGCGGCGGCGATGTTCGCGTTCTTCAGCAGGTCCAGCGCGACGAACTTGTCGTTGTTCGACGCCTCGGGGTCGTCGATGATCCGGCGCAGCTGGGCGAGGTGGGCGGGCCGCAGGTAGTGCTGGATGTCGTGGATCGCCTCGGCGGCGAGCTTGCGCAGCGCCTCGGGCTCGACCTTGAGGAACGTCCGCCCGTCGGCCTCGAAGGTGGAGACACCCTCGGAGGTCACCAGCCGGTACGGGGTGGTGTCCTCTCCCATGGGGAGCAGATCGGTGTACGCGAACTCAGGCATCGCAGCCCATTCCTCACTCGACAGACGGCCGCCCGCCGACACTGGCGGGCGCTCACCAGCGTAGAACCTGCCACTGACACCGAGCTTGTGAGGTAAGGCTCAGTTCCGCCGGGCCTTCGCCACGCCAACGTTGTCCACACCCCTAGTCGCGATCTATCGCGTTTCGGTACGCTGCTGCCGTGGACCTTCAGAAGCAGCCCGCATCCCTGCCCACGGCCCCGCAGCCCGCGCCCGCCGCATCGGCGCTGCGCGCCTCGGACGCCGACCGTGACCGCATCGCCGACATCCTGCGCGAGGCCCTGGCCGAGGGGCGCCTGGACGCGGACGAGCACGCCGAGCGGGTCGAGGGGGTGCTGAGCGCCAAGACGGTCGGCGAGCTGGAGGTCTTCATCCAGGATCTGCCGGCCGCCCACGGCCGCCGGGCGACGACCCCGTCGTACAGCCCCGCTCCGAACCGCCCGACGGAGGGCGCGATCCCGGCCGAGGCCGACGAGCACGTGGTGGCGGTGTTCAGCGCCGCGATGCGCAAGGGCCGCTGGCGCGCGGGCCGCCGTCTGCACGCGTACGCCGTGTTCGGCAGTGTCGAGATCGACCTCAGCGAGGCGATCTTCGAGTACCAGCAGGTCGTCATCAAGGCGATCTCGGTCTTCGGCAACGTCGAGATCCGCGTCCCGGAGAACGTGTCGCTGCGCGGCACCGGCGGCGGCGTCCTCGGCAACTTCGAGGTGGACACGCTGGATTCCGTCGAACCGGACGCGCCCGTGGTCTACGTCGACGGGTGGGCCGTCCTCGGAAACATCGAGGCAAAACCCAAGCGGGGCAAGCTCGTTGCGGACATTCTCGATCGGGTTCAGCGCAAGGTCGACAAGAATTTGCGCAAACACCTGGACCGTTGACGGTTGTGAATCGGGACACATGTGGAGCTGATCGGTCCACGCCGGTCCGCCCCTGACATCGCGCACAAGCACACGGAAACCAGCGGTTCGGAACTCAGTGCATAGGCGCGCGCACAGCGGGTAGGCCTTGCTGCATCGTCTCTCGCTCGCGAAGCCGTCGTCAGGAGTAGACCGTGCTGCAACCGCCGCATTCGTCCCTGCAGGTAGCTGCTGTTCCGGCTCAGCGGGTGCCTGCGCGAGACAGGGACCAAGACGCTCCCTGGCACACCGAAGCGGTGTGCCGGCGCGACGAGGCAGGCCTGTTCTTCGCACCCTCCAAGGAACCCACCGCCGCCCGACTCTCCCGCGAGGACGCCGCCAAGCGCGTCTGCGCCCGCTGTCCGGTCATGGTCGAGTGCCGGGAGCACGCACTCCTGCAACCCGAGCCCTACGGCGTCTGGGGTGGCCTCACCGCCGCCGAACGCCGCGTGGTCCTGGCCAGGCGCCGTCGCCGCGACCTGGAACTCCAGAAGGCCCGCGCGGCAGGCCGCATAGCGGCGGCAGGCTGACCGACGCAGAAGAGGCGCCCCCACCGCACCGGGGGCGCCTCTTTCACATACGACCGTGCGGTCAGGGCTTCTTTCGTGTTTCGTGCCTGCGTGGTGGTTACTTGGCCCGATCAAAGTCAATCGCGCTGTACGCCCGCAGCTTGCTCAGCCGGTGCTCCGAGTCGATCCGCCGCACCGTCCCGGACTTCGACCGCATCACGATCGAGTCGGTCGTAGCGGTCTCCGCCCGGTACCGGACACCCCGCAGCAACTCCCCGTCCGTGATCCCGGTAGCGACGAAGAACACGTTCTCCCCCGACACCAGGTCATCGGTGGTGAGCACCCGGTCCAGATCGTGCCCCGCGTCCAGCGCCCGCTGCCGCTCCGCGTCGTCCTTCGGCCACAACTTGCCCTGGATCACACCCCCGAGGCACTTCACGGCACAGGCCGAGATGATGCCCTCGGGCGTGCCGCCGATGCCGAGGAGCAGATCGACGCCGGTGCCTTCGCGCAGCGCCAGGATCGAGCCCGCGACATCGCCGTCGGAGATCAGCTTGATCCGCGCACCGGTCTCCCGGATCTCCTTGATGATGCCGTCGTGCCGCGGCCGGTCCAGGACGACGACGGTGACGTCCTCGGGCGTGACCCGCTTGGCCTTGGCGACCCGGCGGACGTTCACCGAGATCGGGGCCTCGATGTCGACGAACTCCGCGGCCTCGGGTCCGGTGACGAGCTTGTCCATGTAGAACACGGCGGACGGGTCGAACATCGAACCCCGGTCCGCGGCGGCCAGCACGGCGATCGCGTTCGGCATTCCCTTGGCGTTGAGGGTGGTGCCGTCGATCGGGTCGACGGCGATGTCGCACTCGGGCCCGGTCCCGTCACCGACGCGCTCGCCGTTGAAGAGCATCGGCGCCTCGTCCTTCTCGCCCTCACCGATGACGACGACGCCGTTCATCGAGACGGTGGAGACGAGGGTCCGCATGGCGCGCACGGCGGCACCGTCGGCGCCGTTCTTGTCACCGCGCCCGACCCAGCGGCCCGCGGCCATCGCGGCGGCTTCGGTCACCCGGACGAGTTCCAGGGCGAGGTTGCGGTCGGGGGCCTCGGAGGGGACTTCGAGTTCGGACGGCAGATGATGATGCTCGGTCATCGGAGCGCACCTTTCTGATACGACGACGGCCGGATGAGGGTATGGCCCCGACTCTATCGCCAGGCAGACAAAATGAGCAGGGGGGCCCACGGATGAGCGGACCAGGGCACCTGCGACGATAGGGACGTGGCAGGTTCGAACGGCAAGCAGAAGACGGTCCGGGACATGATCCTCTCCCTGGGCCTGATCGGGATCGCGGCGGCGATCGTCTACATCTTCATCCCGCACAGCGACCACGCTCCCGACATCAAGCGGGTCGACTACCGCGTGGAGTTGCTCACGGCACGCCGCGCGGCGCCGTACCCGGTGGCGGCCCCGGAGGGTCTGTCCACGACCTGGAAGGCGACCTCGGTCAGCTACGACGGCGCCGCGTTCAACGCCTGGCACCTCGGATTCAGTGCCCCCGGCGGACAGTACGTGCAGATAGAACAGTCGACTCAGAAGCCGGCCGACTTCATCGACACCGCCAGCCAGGGCGGCGCCGCGACGAAGACGACCCAGGACATCGACGGCCGCACGTGGACCCGCTATACCGGCGGCCGCTACGACGCGCTCGTGCTCGCGGGCAAGGGGTCGACGACGGTGGTGGCGGGGACGGGGTCGTTCGCGCAGCTGACGGAGATGGCGAAGGCGCTGCGGACGAAGTAAGCAGTCGTACGGCTGCGACGAAGGCCCCCGGCACGGCTTGCTGCCGGGGGCCTTCGTCATGTCATCGGGAGGTCGTCCGACTCAGACGGTGGTGACGACCTCGTCGTACTCCAGACGCGGGGAGCGCGGGAACCAGGCGTCCGGGCCCGGCTTGCCGATGTTGATGACGACGAACGGGGTGTGGTCGTCGTCCAGGAACTCCTTCTGGACGCCCGCGAAGTCGAGACCGGTCATCGGGCCGGCGGCGAGCCCGGCGGCACGGATGCCGATGATGAAGTACGCGGCCTGGAGGGCGGCGTTCAGCGCGGCGTTGCCCTCGCGGACCGAACGCTCGCCGAAGACGGCGTCCTTGGCCTGCGGGAAGTGCGGGAACAGGTTCGGGAGCTCCTCGTGGAACTCGTTGTCCGCGGAGAGGATCGCGACCAGCGGGGCGGCGGCGGTCTTCTTCTGGTTGCCCTCGGCGAGGTGCCGCACGAGGCGCTCGCGGGCCTCGGGGGAGCGGACCAGGGTGATGCGCAGCGGCGACTGGTTCATGGAGGTCGGGCCGTACTTGACCAGGTCGTAGATCGCCTGCACCTGCTCGTCCGTCACCGGCTCGTCGGTGAACGTGTTCGCGGTACGGGCCTCGCGGAACAGCAGGTCCTGGGCGGCGGGGTCAAGAACGAGAGACATACGGGAACTTCCTCGGGGTGGCCGGAAACCGGAACCGGACCGTGGTCCGGATAGGCTGACGAGAGCGACCGTACGCGACACGAGGTTCAACATTCAACCAAAACCGGAGCAGGGTGATCCGCATCACAGAGAAACACCGTCGGGACCGCTTGCCAGGGGTCGGCTCTTGCCGGGGAGCGGTCGGCGTTGCCGACAGCGGGTATCGGCTGACCGCCGTCACCGACGGGTGCCCGCGGACGCGGCGCACCGTTCGCCGCCGGCTGTCGTAACTCGCCGTCCGCGTCCAGTAGTTGCCGACTGACCGCTGGCGCCGCGCGGGCTGGCGGCCGCCACGGCTTGCTGTCCGCTGGCAGCGGGCGCAATTCGCCGTCCGCCGCCGGTCGGCTGTTGGCCGTTTTGCCAACCGGTCGCCGTCGCTGCGCCGGCTGGTGGCCGCTACGGCTTGTTGCCCGTTTTGCCCGTTGCCCGCCGCGCGAGACGCCCGCCCTCGCTACTCGCCGTCGCCACCCGCGTCTACGGTCGAGCTCTCTACCTCTTCCTCCGCCAACGCCGCGTCCAGCCGGGCCCTTGCCCCGTCCAGCCAGCGGCGGCAGACCTTGGCCAGTTCCTCGCCGCGTTCCCAGAGCGCGAGGGACTCCTCCAGGGTCGTGCCGCCCGCCTCCAGGCGCCGTACGACCTCGATCAGCTCGTCGCGTGCCTGCTCGTACCCGAGCGACTCATCCGTCACCTTGCTGGTCATTCGCCCACCCTATGCATCAACAGGAACTACGCCTCGAACAGGAACTACGCCTCGACGCGGACCGTGAACTCGCCCTCGGCGACCCGCGCGCGGAGTACCTCCTCCGCGCTCACCTCGTCCGGGTCCCGGACCACATGACCGTCGGCCCGCTGCAGCACCGCGTATCCCCGCTTCAGGGTGGCCGCGGGGGAGAGGGCCACCACGCGCGCGTGCGTGTGGGTCAGCTCCGAGTCGGCGCGGTCCAGGAGGTGGCCGAGGGTGCGTCGGCCGCGGTCGAGGAGGGCGGCGACGTGATCCGCGCGCTCGTCGATCATCCGGTGCGGATCCTGTATCGACGGCCGGGACAACGCCTGCGCCAGCCCGCGCTCCTCCCGGTCCACGAACGCCACGACACACCGCCGCGCCCGGTCGCGCAGCTGCCGTACACGCTCGTACTCCTCGCCCACGTCCGGTACGACCTTCTTCGCGGCGTCGGTGGGGGTGGAGGCGCGCAGGTCGGCGACGTAGTCCAGGAGCGGGTTGTCGGGTTCGTGCCCGATCGCGGACACCACGGGCGTACGGCAGGCCGACACGGCCCGTACGAGCTGTTCGTCGGAGAACGGCAGGAGGTCCTCCACGCTGCCGCCGCCCCGCGCCACGATGATCACGTCCACGCCGTCGAGCGCGTCCAGTTCCTTCACGGCCTGCACGACCTGCGGCACGGCGTGCACGCCCTGCACGGGCACGTTGCGCACCTCGAAACGGACCGCGGGCCAACGATGCCGCGCGTTCTCCAGGACGTCCCGCTCGGCCGCCGAGGCCCGCCCGCAGACCAGCCCGATCAGCTGCGGCAGGAAGGGCAACGGCTTCTTCCGGTCGGCCGCGAACAACCCCTCCGCGGCCAGCGACTTCTTCAACTGCTCAAGACGCGCGAGGAGTTCACCCACCCCGACCGGCCTTATCTCGGTGGCCCGCAACGACAACTGCCCCCGCGGCGCGTACCACTCCGGTTTCGCGAGTACGACCACCCGCGCGCCCTCGCTGACGACATCGGCGACCTCGTCGAACACCTGCCGGAAGCACGTCACGCTCACCGAGATGTCGTACGACGGGTCACGCAACGTCAGAAACACCACACCGGCACCGGGCCGCCGCGACAACTGGGTGATCTGCCCCTCGACCCACACCGCACCGAGCCGATCGATCCACCCGCCGATGAGCCGGGAGACCTCACCGACGGGGAGCGGCGCGTCCGGAGCCGTGTTGAGAGCCATGCGCCCGAGAGTAACGGCCACCTGTGACAACGGGGCCGAGGTGCGGGGTGGGGCGGGACATGGG
>NZ_JBXVPZ010000413.1:0-8753 GCF_057961495.1 Streptomyces sp. P5F9
TTCACGCGCTGCGGGTCGCCGCCGTCGAGTCGCTGTGCGAGGACGCCGCCGCCATCAGCTTCGACATCCCCGAGCGACTCGCCGAGGAGTTCGCGTACCGGCCCGGGCAGTCGCTCACGCTCCGCCGCGAGGTCGAGGGCCGCGACGAGCGCCGCTCGTACTCGATCTGCTCCCCGGCGGGAGCGCGCCCGCGCATCGGCGTACGGGTCGTCCCCGGCGGCCTGTTCTCCTCCTGGCTGGTCAACGACGTACGCCCCGGGGACACCGTCGAGGTGATGGCCCCCACCGGCGCCTTCACCCCCGACCTGACCAGCCCCGGCCACCACGTCCTGATCGCCGCCGGCTCCGGAATCACCCCGATGCTCTCCATCGCGGAATCCGTCCTCGCCGCCGACACCCGCTCCCGTGTCACGCTCTTCTACGGCAACCGGCGCAGCGACACCGTGATGTTCGCGGACGACCTCGCCGACCTGAAGGACCTGTACCCCGGCCGTTTCCAGCTCGCGCACATCCTGTCCCGCGAACCGCGCGAGGCGGAGATCCTCTCCGGCCGCCTGGACGCCGACCGGCTCAGCGCGCTCGTCGACGCCCTCGTCGACGTGGACACCGCCGACCACTGGTGGCTGTGCGGCCCGCACGGCATGGTCCGCGATGCCCAACAGGTCCTCGCCGGCCTCGGCGTCCCCGTCGACCGCGTTCACCAGGAGCTGTTCTACGCCGACGACGAGCCCGTCCGGACCAATGAACACATCGACAAGGCCTACGACGGCCCCGTCAGCCAGGTGAGCATCACGCTCGACGGCCGCACCACCAACTCCGCCCTGCACAAGGACATTTCGATCCTCGACGGCGCCCAGAAGACCCGCCCCGACCTGCCCTTCGCCTGCAAGGGCGGCGTCTGCGGCACCTGCCGCGCGCTGGTCACCGACGGCACTGCGGACATGCGGCGCAACTACGCCCTCGAACCCGCCGAGGTCGACGCCGGTTACGTTCTCACCTGCCAGACCTTCCCCGTGTCCGACACCCTCGCCGTCGACTACGACAGCTGAGGCCGGCGATGACACTCACTTCGAGGTCGCCGAGGGCGTCGGCACCATCCGCCTCGACCGGCCACCGATGAACGCCCTGGACACGGAGACACAGGACGGCCTCCGCGCACTCGCCGAGGAGGCTTCGCGTCGCGAGGACGCGAAGGACCTGATCTTCACGGGTCGGATGGCCAAGGCGGACGAGGCGCTCGCGCTGGGGCTCGTCGACCGGCTGGTGCCCGCCGCCGAGGTGTTCAGCGAGGCGCATGCGTGGGCGGCGAAGCTGGCGCAGGGTCCGGCGATCGCGATGCGGGCCGCGAAGGAAGCGATCGACACCGGGTTGGAGACGGACATCGAGACCGGGCTGACGGTCGAACGCACGTGGTTCGCGGGGCTGTTCGCCACGGAAGACCGTGAGCGCGGGATGCGCAGCTTCGTCGAAGAGGGCCCCGGCAAGGCCAAGTTCAGGTGAGCCGAAGTTGAGGTGAGACGAAGCGCGGGCCGGGAGTGATTCCCGGCCCGCTCTTCATTCATCGGTGTTCGGCTGCCGGCATCGGTGTTCGGCTGCCGGCGGTCAGCCGAGCAGCTTGGTCGCCAGGGTCGCGGCGTTGTACGAACCCCAGCCGGTGGTGAAGTCCCAGCCGCTGGCGGCGGAGTAGGCGCCGTTGCTGCCGCTGGTGATGTCGTGGAAACCGGTGCCGCTCGCCGTGTAGAGGGCGGGGTTGGCGAAGCCGAGGTTGGCCTTGCCGGCCGCCGCGGCCTGCTGGTTGTAGAGCGCGCCGAACGCCGCCCACTCGGGCGCGGCGGCGCTGGTGCCGCCGACCGTGCCCCAGCTGCCCTGCGAGTAGATCGAGACACCGGGGCTCGGGTTCGCGAGCGCCGACACGTCGGGGACCTGCCGGTAGCCGCCGCCCGCGGTCTTCTGCACCGCGGTCTGCCAGCTCGGGATCTTGAAGACGGAGGACTTGCCGCCGCCACCGCCCGACCAGGCCGTCTCCTTGCTCCACGCGTTGGCGGAGGTGACGGTCAGCGTCGTGCCGCCGACGCCGGTGACGTACGGGTCGCTCGCCGGGTAGTCGACGGTGGTGGTGCCGTTACCCGCGTCGTCCGAGCCGTCGTCGCCGGAGGCCGCGTAGAAGCCGAGGCCCTCGGCCGCGCCCGCCTTGAAGACGGCGTCCACGGCGTTGATGTTGGAGGTGGTGCGCTGGCTCTCGGAGGCACCCCAGCTGATCGAGGTGGTCGGGATGCCGCTGTCGACGATGGCCTGGTAGGTGTCGACCTCACCGGCGTCGGAGTTGGGGCCCTCGAAGACCGTGACGTTCGCCTTGGGGGCGATCGCGTGCAGGACCTCGATGTCCAGCTCGACCTCGACCTGACCGTCACCGAGCGCGCCCGAGCCGCCGTCCACCTTCGACACGGTCGGAGTGGGGGAGCCCAGGCTGTAGTTGGTGTCGTACTTGGTGATGTTGGACTGAGCGAAGCCGTCGAACTCCAGCAGCGCGATCTTCTGGCCGCTGCCGGTGTACGTACCGGAGACGTTGTAGCCGCCCTTGATCTGGGCCGGGGTGTAGCCGCCGCCGGGGCCGTTGTGGGGGTTGACCTTGGCGGACCCCTGGTGGTGCAGCTGGGCGCGGTTGTTGAGGCCGGTCACGTCGCTGACGAGGCCCGCGATGCCGGTCGGCAGGGTCGGCGCGGTCTCGTTGGCGTAGAAGGCACGGCCCGACTTGGCGTCCTTCCACGTCGACAGCTTGGTGCCGAACGCCTTCTCCAGCTGGGCGGCGGTGCCGCTGGCGTCGACCAGCAGGTTCCCCGAGTGGACCTTGCCGACGGTGAGACCCTGGGCGCGCAGGTACTCCTTGACCTGCTTCACCTCGGCGTCGGTCCGGCCGAACCGGGCCGCGAACTGAGCCTTCGTCAGATAGTGGCCGTAGGAACTCGACCGCGGATTACTGACGTTGGCGACGAAGGTGTCGAGGGCCTTGTCGTTTCTCGGGGTCAGGCTGATGGCCACCGATATGCGCTTGGCGGCGGAGACGGCACCGGTGCGGGCCGCGTCGTGGTTCAGGCCCTTGAGGACATCTCCGGTAATGGCGGCGCGAGTTGTGTGCGGCTGGGCGGCGGCGTAGGCGCTGGGGACGGCGGCGGCGAGCAGAGCCGGTACGGCGACCAGGCCGACCAGTTTCAGTCGTGACGTCACTGAGGTCCTCCGAGGAGTGGGGGGTTGTTGTCCCGGAAGGGGAACGGCTTCACCGTAGGAACATCAGCCCCACCCGCATAAGCGGGGGAACCCTTGCGTCGTGTGTTAACTGCGGATGTCACGTGAACCGCGGATGACAGGTCAGCGGCGGTTGTCGAGCGTCCGGGACGTACGGACCCGGCCGGGCTGACTGATTGTCACCGCCGGTGTCGTGAGCTGCTGTTGGTCGTCGTCGCCGACGTTCACGGTCGCCGCGCCGGACGCGATGACGGCGACCGCCATGGCGTGGGCGAGCGCGGTCCGTGAACGGACGCCGACCTTGCGGTAGACCCGCGACAGTGTGCCCTCTACCGTCTTCACGCTGATGAACAGCTCCGCTGCGACTTCCCGGTTGGTGGCTCCGCCGCCGACCAGTTCGGCCACCCGCGCTTCCGTGGGCGTGAGTTCGGGCCGCCCCTCACCGTCCCGGTCACCGGCCTTCAGCCGGGCCAGTTCGTCCCCGGCCCGCGCCGCCAGCGGAACGGCGCCGATCCGCGTCGCCGTCTCCCATGCCTCGCCGAGAGCGGTGCGTGCCGCGTTCCGGTGCCGCGCCCGCCGTTCGACCGCGCCGAGCGCGATCAGGGTGCGCACCAGGTCTACGGGCAACGGGAGTTGACGCAACCGCTCCACGGCGGCCCGCAGCCGCACTGCCCCTTCCTTCGCCCGGCCGAGCCCCGCCTCGCGCAGTCCCTCCGCCCGCTCCAGCGCGGCCAGTACGCTGCCGGGCGCGTCGACGGACACCCGCTTCCGCGCCTCCTCGATCACGGCCCCGGCCGCGTCCGTCTCGCCCAGCACGACCAGGGCCTCGGCCAGGTCGCTGTACCAGTGCAGCAGGGGCGGATCGGCGGCGGACATGGCCGCGCCGAGTTCCCTGACGCGTTGCAGCGCCTCGACCGCGGCGGCGGCCCCGCGCGGGTCGCCGGCGAGCAACTCGGCCTGCCCCAGCACCGCCAACGCGCGTAGCAGGAACAGCCGGTCGCCGTCCGCCTCCGAGGCCCGCACCGCCTGCTCGGCGAGCTGTCGCGCCTCGTCGGCGGTCCCGCCCGCGGTCGCCGCGAGCGCCGCCGCGTACAGCGCCGGAGCAGCCTGTACGCCGGTCTCGGCCACGGCACGTGTGCAGCGGGCCGCGGTGTCCAGGGCCTCCCGGCAGTGCCC
Organism: Streptomyces sp. P5F9; assembly: GCF_057961495.1. Classification (NCBI taxonomy): domain Bacteria; kingdom Bacillati; phylum Actinomycetota; class Actinomycetes; order Kitasatosporales; family Streptomycetaceae; genus Streptomyces; species Streptomyces sp. P5F9. The sequence goes on from NZ_JBXVPZ010000413.1 coordinate 4,420, forward strand.
GGCGCGCACTTGGATCCGGGTGAGGGCCACCAGCGTCGCCATGACCTCCTCGACCCCGGCGAACTCCCCGATCTCCGCGAGGAGTTCGGTGACCCGCTCCCGGGCCTCGGTGACCTTGTCGGAGTCCAGGGCGAGGATCGCCCGCATCCGGATCAGCCCCCAGCTCTCCGGCCCGGCACCGGCGCCACCGGCGAGCGCGAGCGCCTCCTCCAACGCGACGTCGGCTGCTACCGGTTCGCCGCCCAGGGAACGCACCCGGGCGAGCGTGGCGAGCGCCCCGATCCGTGTCTCCGTGTCGCCGACCACGGCCGCCTGCCGTGCGGCGCGCCGGGCATGCCGGGCCGCGTCCTCCAACTCCCCGCACAGCAGGCCCCGTACGGCTGCCCAGTGGTGCAGCCATGCCTCGGCCTCCGGATCGCCGTCGGCGTCGCGGAGCCCCTCCTCGATCAGGGCATGTGCACCCTTCAACGCCTGACCGGCGTTGCGCAGCAGAACGAGCCGCGCCCGCACCCGCTGCCGCGCGGAGCCCGACCCGGCGAGCACGGTCTCGGCCGCCTGCCCCGCCTCCTCCAACTGCCCGGCGTCACACGCGTATTCGGCCGCCGCCAACAGTCGATCGGCGCGTTCCACCGGAAGGTCGCCGGGCGTGCGCCGGGCCGCCAGCCCGGCCAGTTCGAAGGCGGCGTCGGGCGCGCCGTCGCGACGGGCACACCCGGCCGCGGACATGAGTGTGCGGGCCGTGGTCTCGTCCTCGTACGGGTGGGCGAGCGCCAAGTGCCGTGCGTGCTCCACGGGTTCGGCGACCGCACCGGCCAGGAGCGCGTGTGCCTGCCGGCGCTCGTGCTCCGCAGCGTCGGCGTAGACGGCGGCTCGGACCAGCGGATGCCGGAAGCGTACGGTCCCGTCGGCGTCGGCCGTCGCGACCCCGAGCCGCTCCGCCTCCGCGAGGTCGGCGGCGGGGTCATGCAACCCGGCGGCGCGCAGCAGCGTGAGCGTGGGGCGGGCGGCGGCGCTCGTGAGGAGGAGGGTGCGGCGCGCGGATTCGGGCAGCGTGCGCACCTGGTCCAGGAGCAGGGTGCGCAGTCGTCGGGGTACGGGCAGACTCCGGCCGAGGCCGACGGCCGCTCCGTCGCGTGGTGCAGCCCGCCCCAACTCCCGTGCGTACCAAGGGTTTCCGGCGGCGGTGTCCTGGACGGCCCGGAGCACCGCCGGTGGCAGGTCGGTAGGGAGGAGCTGCGCCACCTCATCGTCCGTCAGGGGCGGCACGGGCAGTTCGACGGTGCCGGGTGGGCAGCAGCGCGGCCGTTCGGGCTGCTCGTCCTCGGTCACCCGCTCGGCGGCCACCACCCGTACGTCGAGACCCTCGACACGGCGTACGGCGAAGGCGAGCACCTCGGCGGTCGGCTCGTCGATCCACTGGAGCCCGTCGAGGACCAGCAGCACGGGGCCGATGGCGGCGAGGGCGCGCAACACATCGAGAACGGCGACCCGGATCGCGAGCCGGCCCCGGTCGCCGTCCGGTGTCTCGCCGCGCAACAGGGCTGCGCGCAAGGCCACTTGGGGTTCGGGCGCCAGGGCAGCCAGGCAAGTCTCCGGCACCCGTGCGAACAGGTCGACGAGGCCGGCGAACGGGAGCCGGGCGTCCTCCGCGGCGGGGGAGCAGTGCAACACCGTTCCGGCAGGCAGGACATGAGCGGCCGAGGACGCCACGAGGGCGGCGATCAGTACGGACTTGCCGATGCCTGCGGGGCCGTGGAGAAGTACTCCATGACGGATCGTCAACTCGGCCCGGGCGGTGTCGAGCAGCTCGCGGCGGCCGGTCAATGACCGTACTTCCACGGCGAGTCCAGGGACGGAGCACAACCGGAGCCGAGGGCGGGGCAGGTGGACCGGCGAGTGAGGCGGGTGAGGCGGGTGTGTCGGAGCCCCGGATATTTCGGCATGTGTTCATGACAACCGGTGCGGAATCGGCTTGTCAATGACGGTCGGTGTGTCGCCGGTCCGCGAAGGAGGCGCGGCCACGGTCCGACAGCCTGCTTTGTCGATCATTTGGCGCGTGATCTCGATCCGATCCCTAAGCAATGACTTGATTCCCGCATGCACAGGCGCCAAATACGTGCGAATCAGCTATAAGGCCGTACAAAAGCCTGGTCAGCGGATGTCGCGAAGAAGTGGGAAAGAACGATGACTGATCACGGAGCCGATCTGGTGGTGGGGGTCGCATCGCGGCCCTCTCGCCCGACCCGAACGGACTCGACCACCTCGTGAGCGAGCGCACGAACACGAAGGTGCACGACCTCCCCGGCGCCACGGTGCTGCCCGCGTTCGACGACACCCACACGCACCTGATCTACGCTGCCCTCGGCGCCCACGACGTGCCCGTCCACCAGGCCCACGACATCCCCGAGTTCCTCGACCTCATCCGGCAACGGGCGAAGGCGACCCCGAGGGCGAGTGGATCCGCACAACCACCAACTGGCAGGAACTCAACCTCGCGGAGCGCCGCATGCCCACCGCGGCCGAACTCGACCAGGCCACCGACCGGCACCCCGTCCTGGTCAAGCGCGGCGGCCACAACGACATCGTCAACAGCTACGCGCTGCGCCTGGCGGGCATCACCGAGGCTGATCGACAACGCCATGGGCCTGGTGGAGCGCCTGGTCCCGGCACCGGACCGGGCCCAGCGGATCGACGGCCTGCGCCTGGCATCCGCACAGTACGCCGCCACCGGCATCGGCACCGTCCGGGACTGCGCGGTCACCCCCGAGGACTACGCCGTCCTCCTGGCCGCCCGCGAGGCCGGCGCGCTCAACACCCGTGTCCGCGCCCTGAGTTCAGCGCTCGGTACGCCAGCGCTGCCCAGGTGCGGGACCTGCTCGACGTCATGGAGGACTGGCGTGACGGCTCCGACCCGTGGCTGCGGGTGTGGGGCGTGAAGTTCGGGTTCGACGGCGGCCTCGAAGCCGGCGCCACCGAGGAGCCGTACGCCTGTGACCACGCCTTCTAGGGGACGCTGATCTGGAAGCCCGACGCGCTGGTCGAGGCCGTCGAGACCATGGGTCGGCGCGGCTGGCGGGTCGGCACCCACGCCTACGGCGACCGCGCGGTCCGCACCCTCCTGGACGTCTACGAGCGCGTCCTCGCCCGCAACCCGGGCCTGCCCGCCGGCACGCTGGTGATGGAGCACGGCGGCCTCGCCGGTCCCGAACAGCGGGCCCGCGCCGTCGAGTTGGGCATCCCCATCACCATCCAGCAGCCCCTGCTGCACGACACCGCCGAGGTGGAGGAGGGCTTCTGGGGCCCGGAACGCGTCGCCCGGCTCTTCGCGGCCCGCGGCTGGATCGACCTGGGCGCCGAGGTCAGCGCCGGATCCGACTTCCCCGTCGGCCAGTTCGGCGCGATGCGCTCCGTCTACGGCATGACCACCCGCCAGACTGTCATCGGCGTCAAGGGCCCCGAGCATGCCATCACTTACGACGAGGCACTCACCCTGCACACCGTCAACGCGGCCCGCCTGTGCGGCGATCAGGATCTGCGGGGCACCTTCGCCCCGGGCCGCCTCGCCGACCTCACCGTCTGGGACCAGGACCCGGCGCGCTGCCAGAGCGACGCCCTGCGCGACCTGAACCCCGTCCACACGATCGTCGGCGGCCGTCTCGTCACCCGGTAGGGAGACCGCACGGCAGGAGACGACTGGAAACATACGACTCGCCCGGCACGCGGCGACACGGCGTCCGGGCGAGCAAACGTTTGTCAGGCGGCCGGCATCGTCCGGATCGCCGCGATGTCGAACTGGAGCCGCACCTTCTCGCTCACCATCGCGCCCCCCTCGGCCAGCCGGGAGTTGTAGGTCAGACCCCAGTCGGAACGGTCGATGGTGGTCGTGCCGTCGAAGCCGACGCGCTCGACGCCGAACGGGTCGGTGACATGGCCGATATAGGTGAGTTCGAGGACAACGGGACGAGTGACGTCCTTGATGGTGAGATCGCCGAGCATGCGGTAGACATCGTTGCCAGCCCTTTGCACCGCGGTACTGGCGAACCGCATCCGCGGGAAGTTCGCGGAGTCCAGGAAGTCACGGCCGACCAAGTGACCGTCGCGTTGTTCCACGCCGGTGTCGACGCTGCCGGTGGACACCACGATCTCGGCCTGCGAACGGGCGGGGTTGCGGCCGTCGAAGTAGAGCCGGCTTTTGTATTCGGCGAATGACCCGCGCACGGTCGTCACCATCGCGTGCCGGACGGAGAAGCCGATCCGGCTGTGCGCGGGGTCGATCATCCACTCTCCGGTCAGCGTGGCCAGGGCCGGATCGGGCAGGCCGGAGGGGGTGGAGG
>NZ_JBXVPZ010000414.1:0-8751 GCF_057961495.1 Streptomyces sp. P5F9
TCCCCACACCCACCGGATCCCGACCCGGCAGGGCCCCGCCCCCAACGCCACGGCGTGCACCGACCCCGACGCGTCCACCCTGAGCCGTTGTTCGCGTGGTCGCCCGGCGCGGGGACGGGGGTCGAGGCCGTTCGTGCGGAACGAGTAACACGTGCGCGGCAGACACTCCTTCGCGAAGCGGACCTCCAGGAGGTGTTCGCGCATTGGGACGTGGATCGTGGTCTCGGCGCGCTGGGAGTACGGGCGTGGGTCCCGGTGCTCGACCGTGTAGTCGACGATCACGGTCTCGCCGCGCGCCAAGGGGCTGTCGAAGAGCAACTCGGCCGCCACCAGCCCCTCTTCGGGGAGTTCGACGACCGTGCCGAGCCGGGCCGGTGCCGCCACGCGGAAGTACGGCAACGGGCCGGGCGCGTCCAGGCGGTACAGGGCGATCCAGCGGTCCGCGCCGTCCGCCTCGGCGCGCAGCAGGCGCCGGCTGGTCATCGAGCGGACGCGGCGGTCGGCGTCCACGTCCACCCGGTTGTGGCAACTGAGCCGGGTCAGGCTGTCGTCCCAGCGGGTGTCGAGCGCGGCGAGGGCGGCGGTGAGGTCGTGGTGGTCCGACCAGGCCCGGGCGAGATCGGGGTGGTCCCCGTCCGGCGGCAGCCAGCGGCCGCGGGGCCGGGGCGGGCCCAGCAGGCCGGTCAGCGCTCCGGGCGGCAGCCGTAGGACGTCCTCCAGTACGGCGAGTGCCGCCAACGACCGTTGCCGTTCGGGCTGGTAGCGGCCGGACTGCCAGGAGCTGAGCGTTGCCGACGCGACCGGGGTGCCGCGCCGCAGCAGCCGGTCCTGGAGCCGGTCCAGGCTGAGGCCGCTGGCCGCGATGGCCGCGCGCAACGCCTCGTGGAACGGCATCGCCCCGGTGCCGGACTCCGCGTTCTCCGCTCCGGACGGTGCGCTCTCGGGTCCGGAAGGCGCGTGCTCCGGTCTCGGAGGCGGCGCGTACTCCGGTCCGGAGCGCGCGTACCCCGGTCTGGAAGACGGCGCGCTCTCCGGTCTGGACGGCACGTACCCCGGTCTGGAAGTCACGTCCTCCAGCTCAAGTCAGGGGACTCGTGGGGCGGAAGAGCGTTGCCCTGAAGTTTGGTCAGTCTTGCCCGGTGATTGATCAACCTTGAACGAACCTGTGAGATTTCCCGGGTGTTGCGGCGCCAATTCCCGCAAGACTGAAGGAACTTGTCTGTCTTGCCATGCCCATGAAGCCTCGCGGAAGCTGCTGTGCACTGCCGTCACGGCAGCCCCCCACCCCTCGAATGACGGAGAGTCATGTCCGCGAGATCTTCCGCCGGGTTCGTTCTCGTCACCGCCGCCGCCCTCACCGCCGCCCTCGCCACCCCCGCGCTCGCCGCCGCGCCGAGCGCCGCCACGCACACTCCGGCCCAGCTCACCCAGGCCATAGCGAGCCACGAGAGTCACACGCTGCACGGGCTCGCGAAGCCCGGCAAGGTCAACGCCACCGTCTCGTCCACCAACTGGTCCGGCTACGCGGCCACGGGCTCGACCGGCGCGTACACCTCGGTCACCTCGTCCTGGACCCAGCCGAGCGTCAGCTGCTCCTCGGCCACCACGTACTCCTCCTTCTGGGTCGGCCTCGACGGGTACAGCAACTCCGCGCTGGAGCAGACCGGTACGGAAGCCGACTGCATCGGCGGCAAGGCCACCTACGGCGCCTGGTGGGAGGTGCTGCCCGCCTCCGAGAGCGCGTACTCCGGCGTCACCGTGAAGGGCGGCGACAAGTTCACCGCGACCGTGACCTACACCGGCTCCACCTTCACCATGACCCTCGCCGACTCCACCGAGGGCTGGACGAAGACGACCACGCACGCGGGCTCGTCCGGCTTCAAGAACGCCTCCGCCGAGGTCGTCGCCGAGGCGCCCGAGGTCGGTGGTTCGGTCGCGAGCCTCGCCAACTTCGGCACCGTGAACTTCACCGGCGCCAAGGCGAACGGCAACAACCTCGACACCTACTCGCCGAACGAGATCGTCATGACCAAGAGCAGCAGCTCCGCCGTACGGGCCCAGCCGGGCTCGATCTCCGGCGGCAGCTTCTCCGACGTCTGGAAGGCCAGCTGACGCCTGCGGCGCGCCATTTGGGGGCTGTCGACGGAACGCCGTCGGCAGCCTCCGCCGTTGCACCGGCAAGCGCAAACCGGCTGGGTCAGAAAAGGGGTGCGGCATCCCCGGCGCACCCCTGGCGCCCTTCTTCGATTCGCCCGGTTCAGGCGGACATGAGCAGCCGTCCGCGCCTGGCGTACGCCAGGGCCTCGGGCGTGAGCACCGGACGCGGTACGACGATGCCGCAGTCCGTGCAGACCGGGCCCGAGGAGGGTTCGTGGGCCAGGTCGTACTTCCACTGGAGGCGCTCCCCGGCGCACACGGGGCACACGGAACCCGGTTCACGTTCCAGGGCGGCGATCAGCCGTCGCAGCACCTCGGCCAGTGGTTCATGGGGGTGGAGTCGTGGGTCGTCGCACCAGGCGACACCGAAGCCGCCCCAGGTCAGCCGGTGCCAGTCGTCCACGGTGCCCGGGCGGCGGAGCCCGTCGTGCTTCTCCTTCTTGCGGCGTTCGGCGAACCCTGCCTCGTAGGCGAGCCAGACCTTGCGCGCTTCCTCCAACTCGTCCAGTGCGGCCACGAGCCGCGCCGGGTCGGGAGAGCGGTCCTCGGGTCCGAACCCGGCCCGGGAGCACAAGTGGTCCCAGGTCGCCCTGTGCCCATAAGGGGCGAACCGCTCAAGGCACTTGCGCAGCGAGTAGCGCCGTAGCGCCAGATCGCACCGAGGGTCTCGCACCTGTCTCGCCAGACTCCGGAAACCGGCCATCGCCCTGCACCTCCGTCACACCTGCACCTGTACTTCGGTCACCTCGGCGTCGTCGAACGGACGTCGCCGAATAGACGTATCGACAAGCGATTTGGCTCCATCCGATTTCCGATGGCCTCCATAAGCCGCTTGCCCGGATCCAAAACTTGACGCATGTTCATCTTCAATCTCGGGGATACCGGCGGTAACGTCCCGCACCACCCCCGGTCGGTAGGAGCTGCGATGCCACGGCGCACCCCGCGTAACTTGTTCGACAGACTGAGAACTCCCGGCGGATTCCCCGGGTTCCTGAAGGCCGCATCCGTATGCGCCCTCATTGCCGCCCTTTTGTCCCCCCTTGCCCAGGGGACGGCCGCGGCGGCGACCGCCTCGAACGACTACTGCGGCGGCCAGTGTTCGGACATCCTCCCGGCCGGCGAGAACGGCAACGCCACCCTCGCCCAGATCCTTCTCAACCAGGCCTTCGGCAGCCAGCCCAGCCATGCCGAAGACCAGCTCGGCCCCTATGCCAACCTGGCCACGGGCGCCGCCACGCTGACCGACGCGAAGATCAACACCTTCTTCAACGACGCGTCGTTCGGGGTCCCCGCCGCCAACGTCGCCTCGACCGAGAACCCCAGCGGCCGCACCGACGTGACGATCGTCCGCGACAAGGCGACCGGTGTGCCGCACATCACAGGCACCACGCGCTACGGCACCGAGTACGGCGCCGGCTACGCGGCGGCCGAGGACCGGCTGTGGCTGATGGACGTCTTCCGGCACGTCGGACGTGGCCAGCTGACCACCTTCGCCGGCGGCGCGGCCTCCAACCAGGGACTTGAGCAGGAGTTCTACCGCAACGCCCCGTACACCGAGGCCGAGTTGCAGTCCCAGATCGACAACGCCGTCGCCAACAACGGCACCCGCGGCCAGCAGGCGCTCTCCGACGCCAACGCCTACCTGGCCGGCATCAACGCCTACATCGACGCCTCGGACAGCGGCCGTTACTTCCCCGGCGAGTACGTCCTCACCGGCCACAAGGACTCGATCACCAACGCCGGCACGATCGACCACTTCAAGATCACCGACCTGGTCGCGCTGGCCTCCGTCATCGGCACGCTCTTCGGCTCCGGCGGCGGCGGCGAGGTCAACAACGCCCTCTCCCTGCTCGCCGCCCAGGAGAAGTACGGCGTGGAGCAGGGCACCAAGGTCTGGGAGTCCTTCCGCGAACGCAACGACCCCGAGGCCGTGCTCACCGTCCACAACGGCGAGAGCTTCCCGTACGGCACCAAGCCCACCACCGCCCAGGGCGAGGCACTCCCCGACGCCGGATCGGTGACGACCGAACCACTCGTCTACGACGCCACGGGCACCGGCGCCAACCAGAGCGCCTCCGCCGCCTCCGCCGCGGCGACCGCGACCGCCCTCAGCTCCGCCAAGCGCGGGATGTCCAACGCCCTTGTGGTGAGCGGCAAATACACCGCGAGCGGCCACCCGATCGCCGTCTTCGGACCGCAGACCGGTTACTTCGCACCGCAGTTGCTCATGCTCCAGGAGATCCAGGGCCCGGGCATCAGCGCCCGCGGCGCCTCCTTCGCGGGACTGAGCATGTACGTCGAACTCGGCCGCGGCCAGGACTACTCGTGGTCCGCCACGACCTCCGGCCAGGACATCATCGACACGTACGCCGTCGAACTCTGCCAGGACGACTACCACTACCTCTTCCACGGCACCTGCACGCCGATGGAGGAGATCGAGCAGAAGAACTCCTGGGCGCCCACCACGGCTGACGGTACCGCCGCGGGGTCGTACACCATGAGGGTCTGGAAAACCGAGTACGGACCCGTCGAGTACCGGGCGACCGTCGGCGGGAAGAAGGTCGCCTACACCACCCTGCGCTCCTCCTACATGCACGAGGCCGACTCGATCATCGGCTTCCAGATGCTCAACGACCCGGACTACGTGAAGAGTCCGCAGACCTTCCAGAGCGCCGCCCAGCACATCAACTTCACGTTCAACTGGTTCTACGCCGACTCCTCGCACACCGCGTACTACAACAGCGGCAACAACCCGGTGCGGGCGACCGGTGTCGACCCCGAGTTCCCGGTCTGGGGCCAGGCCGCCTACGAGTGGCAGAACTGGGACCCCACCACCAACACCTCCGACTACACCCCGGCCTCCGCGCACCCCAACTCCATCGACCAGGACTACTACATCTCCTGGAACAACAAACAGGCACTCAACTACACGACCGCGAGCTGGGGCGACGGGTCCGTCCATCGCGGCAATCTCCTCGACGACCGGGTGAAGAAACTCGTCGCGGCCGGCGGGGTCACCAGATCCTCGCTGGTGAAGGCGATGTCCGACGCCTCGCTCACCGACCTGCGCGCCGAGGACGTGCTGCCCGACATGCTGAAGGTGATCAACAGCAGTACGGTCACCGACTCCACCGCCGCCGCGGCCGTCACCAAGCTTCAGACCTGGCTCACCGCCGGCGGCAAACGCACCGAGACCTCGGCAGGCTCCAAGACGTACGCCAACGCCGACGCCATCCGGATTCTGGACGCCTGGTGGCCCGCCCTGGTGAAGGCCGAGTTCCAACCCGGCCTCGGTGACACCCTCTACACCGCGCTCACCAACAATCTGTACATCGACGAGACCCCGTCGGCCGCCCACGGCCCGACCGGGTCGCATGCCGGAAGCTCCTTCCAGTTCGGCTGGTGGAGCTATGTCGACAAGGACCTCCGGTCGGTGCTCGGGCAGACCGTGTCCGGTCCGCTGGCCCAGCAGTACTGCGGGGGCGGCAGCCTCAGCGCCTGCCGGGACATCCTGATCAGCACGCTGAAGACGGCGGCCGGCGCGAGCGCGTCCACGGTCTACCCCGGGGACTCCCTGTGCTCGGCGGGCGACCAGTGGTGTGCCGACTCGATCGTCCAGCGGACGCTCGGCGGCATCAAGCACTACAACATCAGTTGGCAGAACCGGCCCACCTTCCAGCAAGTGGTGGAGTACACGTCACACCGGTGACGCCTGAGCGGCGGCGGGCCGGCCGATCCGGCCCGCCGCCAGCACCACCCGCGCGAGTTCGGGGTGCACGATGTCGCCGTGCGCCCCCGTCGGCGGCTCGCCGTGACACACCACCGCGCAGGTGTCGACGTTCACACAACCCGATGCCGGCAGCGGGGAGTTGAGGGCCTCGGCCAGGGTCAGGGAACGGGTGCCCGGCACCCCCTGCACCCCGTCGTGACCCATCGCTCCCCACTTGTCGCCCAGCACCCGGACGATGTCGACGGCGGCGAACGAGCAGTCGTCGTCCGCCATCCGCGAGGCCAGCGGATAGATCGTGCCGAGCGCCGAGTCGCAGTGCGAGTAGCAGCACACGAGGGGCCCGTCGACGCGGTTCTGCTGGCCCTGCAGCACACCTCCGGCACGCGGGTCGTCCGGCAGCCTGGCCGCGAACGCGTAGTGGGAGAAGGCCCCTTGGAGCAGCGTCACGGACTTCACCGAGTGCACTCCCTCGGGCAGACCCCGTAGCGCGAACGACACCAGGCGCCCGCCGAAACTGTGCCCCACGAGATGCACCCGCACCTCCGGTGCCACCGCCGCGAGCCGCCCGATGGCCGGGCCGAGACCGCGCTCACCGACCGTGCCCGCGCGTCTCTTCATCGCGTAGTACGCCGCCTGCCGCAGCAGCTCCCGCGCACCCTTCCACGGGTTGGGCAGCGCGAACTCCGTTACCGAGCCTGGGGATTGAGGGGCCGCGAGGTGGGCCAGCGCCTGCGCGAACTGCTCGCACACCTCGGCCGTGCATCCGGCCGCGAACATCCGGGGCTCGGACTGCGGCACCCCCTCCGCCAGGGTGTCAGCACCGAACAACGCCTGCGGCCCCGGCGGCACCACCTCCACCAGCGTCCGCACCAGCCGCCCGTACTCCTCCAACTCGGCGTCCTGCGGCGGCTGTTGGTCCAGCATCCGGGCGATCTGGTCGATCACCGGCGCCTTGCCGGGGAAGGCGTCGAGGAGCGCGTGCCGGGTGTCGGCGTCCAGCGCGGGCCGCGTCAACTCGGCTGCGGCCGACGGTGATCGAGGGAAGTCCGGAATCGGCTGGTCCGGAAACTCCATGGATGGCCAGATCACGCCTGCGTACCCGATCCTGGCCTTCGGCGCGAGGTGCGGAATCGGGGCGAAGAAGCGGCTGTAGAGCCGGGTCGCGCCGACGCGTTGGTTGTTCCACCCGTGCGAGAAGACGATCAGGTCGCCGACCCCGCGTTGCCGCACCTCGCTCAGCAGTCGGTCGCGTTCTCCCCGGTCGACGTCTCCGTCGGCGTCGAACGTCAACTCCCAGTAGGGGCTCACACTCATCGCCGGATCCGCCATGACCGGCCTCCTCGTTCCCCGTAGTGGTGCGATGTGGGCGCATCGTCCCGCTACCGGTGAAGATTGGCCATACGTCACGACTCACTTGTAGAGGAGGTATTCAGTTCGAACCCGCCGGAAGGCCCTCAACTCCCCCTGCCAGCCCGCCACCACCTCGTCGGTACCCGCGCCGGCGTCGATCGCCGTCCGCACCCGCGCGGACCCGGTGAGCTTGTCGATCCAGTTGTCTGAGCGCCAACCGAAGCCGCTCCAGACCTTCTTGGCGGTCACCAGCAGCGCGATGCCGGTGCGCACCGGGTCGTACGCGGCCCGGTCGTGGATGTGGATCTGGACCCCGCCGACGGTCTTGCCCTCGAACTTGGAGAACGTGGGCGCAAAGTACGCCTCCCTGAAGTGCACGCCGGGCAGGGCGAGTTGATTCACCTCGGCGGCCCAGCGTCCGTCGATGCCCTCCGCGCCGAGCAGCTCGAAGGGGCGGGTGGTGCCGCGGCCCTCGGAGAGGTTCGTGCCCTCGAAGAGACATGTCCCCGAGTACACGAGCGCGGTGTCCGGTGTCGGCGTGTTGGGGCTCGGCGGCACCCAGGGGAGCGACCAGGCGTCGTAGAACTCCGAACGCTTCCAGCCCGTCATCAGCACGGTCTCCAGGGGGACGGGCTTGGTCAGGAACTCCGCGTTGAACAGCCGGGCCAGCTCGGCGACCGTCATGCCGTGTGCCTGTGCGATGGGCTGTCTGCCTACGAAGGTCGCGAACTCTTTGTGCAGGACCGGGCCTTGGGCCGATCTTCCGGTCACCGGGTTGGGGCGGTCGAGGACTACGAAGCGTTTGCCGGCCAGCTGGGCCGCCTCCATGCAGTCGTAGAGGGTCCAGATGTAGGTGTAGAAGCGGGCGCCTACGTCCTGGATGTCGAAGACGACGGTGTCCACGGCGGCGGTCCTGAAGATGTCGGCGAGTGGTCGGCCGCTCTTCAAGTACGTGTCGTAGACCGGGAGTCTGGTGGCCGGGTCGGTGTAGTGGCCCTCGGAGCCGCCGGCTTGGGCGGTGCCTCTGAAGCCGTGCTCCGGGCCGAAGACCGCGGTGAGGTTCACGTGGGGGCTGGTGTGCATCACGTCGACGATGTGGTGGGCGTCTCTGGTGATGCCGGTGGGGTTGGTGACGATTCCGACTCGCTGGCCGTTGAGTTGGGTGTAGTCGTGTGCGGCTAGTTGTTCGAAGCCGGTGCGGAGGTTGTGGGACTTGGTGGTCGCGGGGGTGAGGGTTGCCGCCGGGGTTGCTGCCAGGAGGGTTCTTCTGGTGAGGGGCATGCGGGCACCGTAAGTGCTGCCGCAGGTAGTTCGTAGAGTGCGACTCGGCCGTGGTCGCTCGCGCGGCGGAGCCGCAAATCGATACAGCCTCGCGCCCCTAAGGGCCAACGCCCTTCCGATGTTACATACCGACCGGTTAGTCTGGGCTTGCAGTGGAGCCGCAGTCGAAGGAGACCGATGGTGGAAGCCGTTCAGGGTGCCGGGGTAGTTGTCACGGGGGCTGGGGGTGGCAT
>NZ_JBXVPZ010000415.1:0-8699 GCF_057961495.1 Streptomyces sp. P5F9
GGGCGGGGCGGGCCTGCCGTTGAGTTGGACCTCGCCCAGTACGCTCACGCGGGAGTCACCCGGCCCTTCGCCCTCGGTCACCCGGAACTTGGCGCGGGCGGTGGCGCGGGGGCCGCCCTGGCCGTCCTTACCGCGGGCCGAGAGGCGGGCCCTCGTCGCCGGACTCGGTGAGATCCAGAGCGACTCTGGCGGCGAAACTCACCTTCATCGCCCCGAAGTGGACTCGGTACGGCGATCTCTTCAGCGATCGAAATCAACGCTGGGCACCTCGCAGGGCAGCATGGCGACTGGGCGGGTCGATGAATCAGCGGGTGGAGGCGCGCCTACGCGCCGGCGTCCGACGTCTGCAACTGGGACTTGAACACGCTCCACAGGTCGTTGTAGAGCTCGGAGAACTCGCGGGACTCCACGAGGGTGCCGATGCTGCGCGGCCGTTCGAAGGGGACGGGAAGCACCCGGCGGATGGTGCCGGGGACGTCGGACATGACGATGACCTCGTCGGCGAGGTAGATCGCCTCGTTGAGGTCGTGCGTCACGAAGACGAGCGTGCCGCCGCGCTCCCCCTCCCAGAGGTTGAGGTTGAGCAGGTCCTGCTGGAGCTTGAGCCGGGCGATCGCGTCCAGCGGTCCGAAGGGTTCGTCCATCAGCACGATGGACGGGTTGTAGATGAGGGCACGAGCGATCGCGCAGCGTTTTTGCATGCCGCCGGAGAGCTCGCGGGGGTAGTGGTCCTCGAATCCGGTGAGGCCTACGACCTTCACCCAGTGGGCGATGCGTTCCTCCCGCTCGTCCTTGGGGACCTTGCGGAACTTCAGGGCGAGTCCGATGTTGGCCCGGACGCCGGCTTCCCGGGAACTGGAGGGTGACGTGGTCGAGGCGGAGGGCTTCGGCGTGGGGTTGGCGCTGATTGTTCGACAACTTGATCTCCTTGCCCGGCCTACACGTAGGGGTTGGGGGGAGGGGTGCACCTGCACTTGCATGAGATTGTCTGACAAGCGATGCAGCGAACGTAACAGCGGCGACCCACGGCGGCAAGAAGTGTGCAGCAAGAACGTGTCGACTTCTTCGGGCTCAAGATCCATGCCGCACATGATTGTTGGACAATCATGTGCGGCCAGACCTCAGCGCGCGCAGACGGCGACGCAGTCGGGGTTCGGTATCGCGAGGGAGTTCCCGGTGCCGGTCAGCAGCCCGGAGCGGAGGTCGACGGCGAACACGTCGACCGTGCTGCTCGCCTCGTTGGCGACGAACAGCCAGCGCCCGCCCGGGTGGACGGTGAAGCTCCAGGGCTTCAGTCCCCCGCAGGGGATGCGCTGGAGGAGGCAGAGCAGCCCGGTTCTCTCCTCGACCGCGTACACGACGAGCGTGTTCTCGCCGCGACTTGAGGCGTAGACGAAGCGGCCGTCACGGCTGATGGCCAGTTCGGCGCCGCTCTTGGTGCCCGTGAAGTCCGGTGAGTCGACGGCAAGACTCTGACGCTTCGTCAATTTCCCCGATCTGCCGTCCCAGTCGAGGAGTTGCAGCTCGGCCGTCAGCTCGGTCAGCAGATACGCCTTGCGCCCGTCGGGGTGGAAGACGATCCGTCTCGGGCCCGCACCGGCGTCGGTGGCGTAGGTGCCGGGTCCGCTCTCGCCGGACGACAGCACACCCGTCGTACCGTCGAAGCCGTAGACGAAGACGCGGTCGGCGCCGAGGTCCGGGACCAGGGCGTGGCGGCGGCCCGGTGCCACGACGACTTCGTGCGGGTGCGGGCCCAACTGGCGTGGGCTGGGCCCCGATCCGGTGTCGGCCACGACCGAGACCGGCGCGCCGAGACCGCCGTCCCGTCGGATCGGGAGGGAAATGGCAAGGCCTGCCTCGAAGTTGGCGACGAGCAGGGTGTCGGAGGGGTGGTCCACGCCGAGGTACGACAGTCCGCCGCCGGCCGTCCCTCCGCCGTCCGTGCTCACCTGACCGGTTTCCGTGAGTGCGCCGGTGGTGCGGTCGACGGCGAGGACGTGGACGATTCCGCCGTCCAGTTGGCTGCCGACGTAGAGCACCGGACGGTCGGGGTGCGCCGTCACCCAGCCCGAACTGACCTGGGCCACCGGCCCGTTGGAGGTCAGGGTGCCTTGGACGGGGTCGAAGCGGACCCCGTAGACCTGGCCGCCGTTCCAGGTGCCGACGTAGAGAAGATCGGGTCTCACCTGCGGTGCGGCTTCGGCGCTCGGTGCCGCGACGGTCAGCGGCACGGTTGCCGCGGTCGCCGTCGCCGCCATGGCGCCCAACATCGTTCTGCGGGACACAGCCCCTTTGATCTCGACCATGGGAAGCAACAGTTGTCCCGATACGCCGCAGCGTCCACATCGTGTACGAAGCTGTGCGTGCGGGCGGCGCAACCTAAGGTTTCACGATGCCCGGGGTCGACTCACCTACTGGTCCGAGGAGTTGGGGCGAGCGAGCCCGAGGTCGTAGGCGAGGATCACCGCCTGGATGCGGTCGCGGGCGCCGACCTTCGCCAGGACGCGGCCGACGTGGGTCTTCACCGTGGACTCGGAGAGGAAGAGGCGCTCGGCGATCTCGCCGTTGGTCCAGCCCTGGCCGATGGCGACGAGGATCTCGCGCTCGCGTTCGGTGAGGGTGCGGATGCGGGGGTCGTCCGTCGCGGGCGCCGCCGCGGGTCCCTGGGGTGAACTCTTCGGCAGGTGCTGGGCGTAGGCGTCCAGCAGGCGGCGGGTGAGCGCGGGGGCGATGACGGCGTCACCGGAGGCCACCGCGCGGATACCGGCGAGGAGTTCCTCGGGGTGGGCGTCCTTGAGGAGGAAACCGCTGGCACCCGCGCGCAGTGCCTCGTGGGCGTACTCGTCGAGGTCGAAGGTGGTCAGGATGAGGACGCGGGAGCGGTCGCCGGCCGCGACGACCCGGCGGGTGGCCTCGATGCCGTCCATGCCGGGCATGCGTACGTCCATCAGGATCACGTCGGGACGCAGTTCGGCGGCCATCCGCACCGCCTCGCCGCCGTGCCCGGCCTCGCCGACCACCTCGGTGTCGGGGTTGGCCTCCAACAGCATGCGGAATCCAAGGCGTTGGAGGGGCTGGTCGTCCACGATGAGCACGGTCGTCATGCCGCACCCCCGATCGCGTCGAGCGGGGTGAGGTCGAGGGTGGCCCGTACCGTCCAGCCGCCGCCAGGGGCGGGGCCGGCGGTGACGGTGCCGTGGTAGAGGGCGGCGCGTTCTCTCATGCCGGCGAGTCCGTGTCCTTCGTCGTGGCTGGGTGCGGGTCCGGCGGTGGCTGTGCCCGGGCCGGTGTCGTGGCAGTCGATGCGCACCCGTGACTCCTCGACGTTCACCGCGAGTTCGACGCGGGTGTCGTGGCCCGCGTGCTTGAGGGCGTTGGTGAGAGCCTCCTGCACGATGCGGTACACGGTGAGTTGGACCCCGCGGTCGAGCGCGGCCGGGTCGCCGCCGGTGCGGTACACGACCTGCGGGCCTGCCGCGCGGATGCGGGCGCAGAGGGCGTCGAGGTCGACGATGCCCGGCTGCGGGCTGAGTTCGGGGGCGTCCGGTGTGGCGGTCTGGACGCGCAACACGCCCAGCATGCGGCGCAGTTCACCGAGCGCCTGACGTCCGGTGTCGCCGATGAGGAGCAGGGCCTGCTTTCCTCGCTCGGGGGCGAGGTCGGTGGCGTAGGCGCCGCCGTCGGCGAGGGTGATGATGACGGAGAGGTTGTGGCCGATGATGTCGTGCATCTCCCGTGCCACGCGGGTGCGTTCGGCGGCGGCGGCGAGCTTGGAGCGCTGGTCGCGCTCTATCTCCAGGCGGGCGGCGCGGTCGCGCAGCACGGCGAGCTGGGCGCGCCGGATGCGGACCACGAAGCCGAGCGCGACGGCCGCGGTGATCGTGCTGAACAGGACGAACAGGGCGTCCAGGACCGGGACTTGGGACGGCAGCCGGAGAGCGAACAGTCCCAGGGCGGCGAGGGTGACGGCGCAGGCGGCGGGCAGGCGCCGCAGCTGCCCGTGCAGGACCAGGCTGTAGAGGGAGATGAGCAGGGCGACGTCCGCGCGCAGCCAGACTCCCAGCCCGGCCTGGACGAAGAAGACGGCGGCGATCAGGGCGAAGGCCAGGGTCGGCCGGCGCCGCCGCCACAGCAGGGGCAGCACCAGCCCGGCCTGGAGGGCGACGGTCGCCGGCCAGGGCAGATGGATGAAGCTGTTGTCGAAGCCGCGCCGTCGGCCGTCGTCGTCGTCCACCAGGTCCGGCAGGCAGAAGATCAGCAGCACCACGACGATCAAGGCTGTGTCCAGCACCCACGGGTGCCGCCGGTCGCCCTGCTTGATCCGGCGGCCGAACCGGGAGAGCCGGCCGGCCACGGGGTGGCTCCACGGGAGGTCCGTCTCCGCGAACAGCACGTGGGCGGGGTCGTCGGGACTCATCGGTGTCACTGGTCCGGGTTCATGGGGGTCACCTGTCCATTGTGGGGCCGCCCCGCGCGAACCACCGGCGCGGCACCCGGCCCGTGAACAGGCCGGATGCCGCGCCGTGGCCGCGGGGGGAATCGGCTCAGGCGTCGGTCTTGAGCAGCCGGTACGCGGCCCCGCCCAGCGCGAGCGCCGTCCAGCCCAGGAAGACCAGGAGTCCGGCGCCGGGCGAGAGGGTCGTCGAGTCGTGGGTCAGCGAGAACATCGCCTCGCCCGCGTTGCTCGGCAGATAAGGGCTGATGTTGTCCTGCCAGGAGCTGGGCAGCAGCGAGATCAGCCCGGGCACCAGCATCAGCGAGGCGACCAGCACCGAGATACCGCCGGCCACCGAGCGGAGCCATGCTCCCAGCGCCGTGCCGATCACGCCGACCAGGCCGAGGTAGAGACCGGCGCCGAGCAGGCTGCGGACGACTCCGGAGTGCGAGAAGGAGAGGGCGGCGGGGGTGCCGGAGACGATGCCGCTGACGATCGGGAACGCCACGAACACGCCGACGAGCGAGATGCCGAGCGCGACCACGCCGAACACGAGGGCCTTGGACCACAGCACCGGCAGGCGGCGCGGCACGGCGGCCAGCGTGGAGCGGATCATGCCGGTCGAGTACTCGCCCGCGGTGACCAGGACGCCCAGCACGCCGAGGGCGAGCTGCGCGAAGTTCGTACCGAAGAGGGAGATGCCGAGCGCGGTGGCGTTGGCGTCGTCCGGCCGCAGGTTGCCCGAGCCGTACTCGGACTTGTAGTGCGCGGCGGAGATCAGGCCGAACGCGATCAGGAACAGCAGGCCGAGGCCCAGGGTGATCCAGGTGGAGCGCAGGGACCACAGCTTGGCCCACTCGGAGCGCAGCACCCGGCGTCCGGTGACCTTGTACGGCGGACGGGCCGGTTTCGCCGCTGCGGGTGCGGCGCTGTCGGTCGCGGTGATGGTGCTCACGCGGCCCTCCCGGGGGTCTCGACGGTGGTGGAGCCGTGGTACTCGACGGCGTCCCGGGTCAGGTCCATGAACGCCTGCTCCAACGAGACGGTGCGCGCGCTGAGTTCGAAGAGCGGGATGCCGTGCTCGGCGGCCTTGAGGCCGATGGCCCGCGCGGTCAGCCCGGTGACGTGCAGCTCCTCGGAACCGACCTCGCCGCTGATCTCGACGCCGGGACCGGCGAGGACCTCGCGCAGCCGGGCCGGCTGCTCGGAGGCCACGGTGACGGTGTCGCCGCCCGCGTGCCGGACCAGGTCCTGCACGGTGGTGTCGGCCAGCAGCCGTCCCCGTCCGACGACGATCAAGTGGTCGGCGACCAGCGCCATTTCACTCATCAGGTGCGAGGAGACGAAGACGGTACGGCCGTCCGCGGCGAGCCCGGTCAGCAGGTTGCGGATCCACAACACGCCTTCGGGATCAAGGCCGTTGACGGGTTCGTCGAGCATGACGGTCGCCGGGTCGCCGAGCAACGCGGCGGCGATGCCGAGCCGTTGGCCCATGCCGAGGGAGAAGGCCCCGGCCCGCTTCTTGGCCACGGACTGCAGCCCGGTCATGTCGATGACCTCGTCGACCCGGCGGCGCGGGATGCCGTGCGTGTGGGCCTGTGCCATCAGGTGGTCGAACGCGGAGCGGCCCGGGTGGATCGACTTGGCCTCAAGGAGTGCGCCGACCTCCTGGAGCGGCGCGCCGTGCTCGGCGTAGGGCTTGCCGTTGACCGTGACGGTGCCGCTGGTGGGCGCGTCCAGGCCGACGATCATGCGCATCGTGGTGGATTTCCCGGCGCCGTTGGGGCCCAGGAAGCCGGTGACGGTGCCGGGCCGGACGACGAAGTCCAGCCGGTCGACCGCCGTCTTCTCCCCGTACCGCTTCGTCAGTTGGTGTGCCTCGATCATCGGTTTCCCTCGCGCTCACGTGCCACCGCCCCCACTGGGCTTTCCCACCGGCAACGCTAGGAGGGCGGGGGGCTCGAAACCGTCGTACCGGGGGGTCATTGAGGGTGCGGGCGTAGTACCGAGGTACCACTGTGTGCACCAGGTTGTGTACGTTCCCATCCTCCATGCACGCACAACACGCTCACCAACTGCGGGAAATACAACCGACACACATATTTACAGCGCCTGTTACCTCTCTTACTGTGAACGTTCTCAGAACCAACCCGCATGCGCATGTCAGTCGACCCAAGGAGGTCGGATCCACGTGAGAAGCCCGGGCCGCATAGTCAAAACCGCCTTGCTCCTGGCCGCAGTCGCCCTGCCGGCGGCGATGCTCACCCCCACGGACGCCGCCGCGGCGAACTCGCTCACCATGCTCGGCGCCGACGTCTCGTCCGCGCAGCGCGCGATCGACCTCGGCGCCAAGTACTACGACTCCAGCGGGACCGCGAAGGACCCGCTCGACATCCTCAAGGGCGCCGGCGTCAACTACGTACGCCTGCGGATCTGGAACAACCCCGCCAGCGGCTACAACAACAAGGCGAAGGTGCTGGCCTACGCCAAGCAGGTCAAGGCCAAGGGCCTCAAGCTGCTGATCGACTTCCACTACTCGGACACCTGGGCCGACCCGGGCAAGCAGTACAAGCCGGCGGCCTGGTCGAGCCACGGCATCAGCGCGCTGCAGACCGACGTCTACAACTACACCTACGACGTCTGCAACAGCCTCAAGTCCCAGGGCACCACCCCGGACAGCGTGCAGATCGGCAACGAGATCAACGTCGGCATGCTGTGGGACGACGGCAAGGTCGTCAACAACAGCTTCACCAACCTCGGTCTGCTGCTGAAGTCGGGCTACAACGCGACCAAGGCGTGCAACAGTTCCACCCAGGTGATCATCCACACGGCCGACGCGGACAGCGACTCGAACGCCCGCTGGTTCTACGACGGCATCAAGGCGCAGGGCGTCAACTGGGACATCACCGGGCTGAGTTACTACTGCATGTGGCACGGCACGCTGGCCAACATGGGCAGCGTCGTCTCGGACATGAAGTCGCGCTACGGCAAGGACGTCATCATCGCGGAGACGGCCTACCCGTTCACGACGTCCGACGCGGACAGTACGGCGAACTCGGTGACTTCGGGCTGCTCGGGCTACCCGCTCACCTGGGCGGGCCAGGGCGCGGAGTTCACGGCGGTGCAGAACACGGCCCGGAGCGCGGGGGCGATCGGCGTCTTCTACTGGGAGCCGACCTGGTACGCGGTCACGGGCAACGGCTGGGACCCGGCCAACATCTCGGGCAGCGGGGACGGTTGGGACAACATGGCGATCTTCAACTGGACCGGCCAGGTGAATCCGAACGTGAAGTGGACGCCATAGGACGGTAGTTCGCGGCGCGAGGACTGACGAGGGCGGGGAACGGCGGGCGCCGTTTCCCGCCCCCTCATGACTGACTGCCCGTCAAAGCAAGGTATACGGCTGAGGACTTGGGGTTGGCGCGGCAGCGCCACACGCCGTGGGGGCAGTAGTCGCTGATGGTCTGGTAGAGCGGGCGCTGGCCGGCCATCCAGGTGAGCATGCCGCGCATGTAGGTGGGGTTGTCGCCGTTGTCGAACAGGCCCCACTCCGGGTAGGCGATGGGCTTGTGGTGGGCGCGGGCGAAGTCGACCTGCGCGAACAGCCCGTAAGGCTCGGTCAGTTGCCGGGAGAAGGACAGACCGCGCGGGCTGTCATACGCGTCCATGCCGATGACGTCGACGTAGTCGTCGCCGGGATAGCAGTCGGTCCAGGGGATCGCGTCGCGGCCGCGGTTGGGGGTGAAGTCGAACCGGAAGTGCTGCCCCGGGACGGATCGCATCGCGGTGACGATGCGCGTCCAGTACCGCGTCCAGGACGCGGGGTCGGGCGCGCAGCGGTGGGTGTAGGTGGTGCCGTTCATCTCCCAGCCGAGGACTATCTCGGTGTCGGGGGCGCCGAGTTGGACCAGCCGCTGGGCGAGGGCGCGGAAGTGGTCGTCGTAGCGTCCGTCCGCTCCGTCTCTCAACTCGGTGCGGACCACACTGTCGGGCAGGTGGTCCTCGTTGCGGTCCAGCATCGGCACGTTGAGGACGAGGAGGCGGTCCTGCTCCTCCCGACGCCAGTCGGCCCACAGGGCAAGGTCGTTGGACGCGCCCTCGATGTCGCTCCAGTTCTCCCCGGCCAGATACGCATGCCCGGCCCGGGGCTCGGGCCGCCCCAGCCAGGCCCCGAACTCCGCGACGCGACGGACGGCGCCGGCACCGTATCCGACATAGGCGCCGTCCGTCGCGTCGCGGAGTTCGGGGCCTGGCTGGGGCGGCC
>NZ_JBXVPZ010000416.1:0-8649 GCF_057961495.1 Streptomyces sp. P5F9
GAGCTGTACGGCGACGTGAGGGGTTGAGGGCCTGACGGTCTGACGAGGGCAGGGCAGGTTGGGCCTCGTGCGGTTCGGGGAGCAGGTGACTACGGCCAGGAGATGAACGAGGGGCGTTCGAGGTAGAAGCTGTGCGACGCGTCGCCGCCGGAGGTGAGCCTTTCGGCGGCGGAGGCGGGGAGCCGGGAGAGGTGGCTGGCGTCGCGTTGCAGATCTGAGGCGAACCGGGTTGCATGCGTGGCCAGTTGGTCCGCGAGCCAGGCTGCCACGTCGGCCGGGGCTGGGCACCCTGTGGCGTCAGCAGTACGGCGACTGGACCAAGGAGGAGATGACTCCTCTGGAAGCCACGGTGTTCCTGCTCGCGGAGCACATCAACCGCATCGCCGACAACCCCGACTTCGCCACCCGCATGATCGTGGACGCGCTGACCAACGTGGGTGGGGAAGGCTAGCTCGTCCCGTTCCCGTTCCCCTTCTCGTCCACAGGCCGCACCTCATAGTGCAACGTCGGCGTCCGCATCGCCTTGTGCGCCAGCGGTACCAACACCCCTTGCAGGAAAGGGTGTTTGTGGCGCAGTAGCTTCGCCGCGTGTTTGTCCTCCGGGGTGCCGTGGTCCAGCAGGCGCGCGCGGGCGTGGATCTCGGGGCCGGTCGGCTTGCCGCGGACGGTGGCGGGGGCGAGTTCCACCTCCGGGTTGTTGCGGATCCGCTTGGCCTTCCAGGCGCTGCCCGGTGTGCGGAAGTACGCGTGGTCACCCTCGACGGCCAGGCTCACGGGGGTGCCGACGCCCGTGCCGTCCCGTTTGTGGGTGGTGAGCAGGACGGCGTACTGCTTGACGAAGGGATCGAGCTCAGGGCTCGTGCTCGGGCTGCTCGAACTGGTCATGCTTCCATGGATGCACTGTCGGCCCGATTTGTCACGGCGAGGGGCTCGGACACGTCACCCACGCCGCCGTTTCGCTTCGCCTGGACGCACAGCCCGACGTAGACGAGATCGAGCACGCCGCACATGATGCCGAGGCCGAGCAGGAACCCGCCGTCGTCCTCAAGGGCGCCGAAGAGGATCGTGGGCGCGAGTGTGCCGAGCCACTTGGCCACCGCGATCGTCACCGACTGCCCGCGCAGCCCGCGTCGCGCGACGAACATCGCGATGAACAGGGCGGACATCAGCAGGTTCTGGAGGAACGCCGAGTAGCCGGCTCCATCCTCCGCGCCGAACTTCGCCAGGAACAGCCACTGCACGGCGAACGACATCCCGAACAGCAGCACGCTCAGCCCGGCGAACATCCGTGGCGTGACGAACGACGGGAACTCGGCGCGGCCGTACCGGAAGAACGTGTACACGATGACCGCGTCGGCGATGCCCCACACCAGGTTGATGCCGCCCTGCACCGAGGGGTCGAAGGCCAGGTTGTGCACCGCGTACGTCCACTCCCACGCGAAGTTCAGACCCAGGGCTACGGCAGGCATGGCGTAGGTGCGTTCGCGGAACCCGACCCGGATCGCTTCGATGTACACGATCGTCCAGGCGATGCCGCTCGCGAGGATGAGGGTGATATGCATCTGCGTCTCCTGTCGCGGGTCTTCGAGTTGCGGATCTTCGAGGGTCGCGCGGACGCTAACAGACACGTTCGGGGGTGTGGGCGATGTCCGTCCTACGTGAGTGTGGCGCAGGGAGGTAGGGGCGTACCAGGTCGTACTCGGCTTGCCTGGGCGGTTGTCGGGGTTCGGGCGGGAGTTGCCGGCAGGGTTCGTCGAGCGGGAAGGGCAAGTGGCGGCCGGCCGCGCGGGAGCGTTTGTGCCAGCGCTTCCAGCGGGCGTCGTGCGGGGTTGGAAGTCGCCATACGTACGGGTCCGGCGTCCGGACTTCTCCCCCAAGGTCCGTGTCGGGCAAGGGGGTTCGGGGAGCGTGCGGATCGTGTGGAGTGCGGGGAGTTGTGGGTGTGAGCAGGCGGGTCGTCGCCTCATAAAGCCGCCGGAACATGAGCCTGAACCCCCTCCAGTCCGAACCTCGCCCACACGCACTTCGCGTACGGCTCCTGCCGGCATCCCCAGCTGTCCGCCAGCGCGGCGACGAGCGCGAGGCCCCGGCCGCCTTCTTCCTCCGGGGTCGAGTCGTGGGGTCGGGGGAGTCTGTCCCGGTCCGGGTCTGAGACCTCAAGGATCAACCCCGTCCCGTTGAGGGTGAGTTCGACCTTGACCTGGGAGTGGGATACCCGGCAGTGGGTCACGGCGTTGGTGACCAGTTCGTTCGCCAACAGGGTTACGGCGTCGGCCAGTTCATCGGTGATGCCCCAGTCCGCGAGGGTCTTGCGGACGCGTTGGCGGGCGGTGGGGACGTGGCTTCGGTGTTTGGGGATGCGGAAGCTCTCGGACGCGGGCATGGGGGACTCCGTCCTGACGTGGCGTCAAGTTGGGCTGCGCTGCGGCGCCTTCAAGAAGCTACGGTCGGATTCGGCGCTTGCGCAACAGGTTCGAGTGAATGCATTCACCTGTCCACTCGATCGAGTGAAGCGCTCTCGAAGGCGCCGCTCCTTGTGGCATCGTTGCCGACGGAGAGGGGAGGTCCCATGCCCGCAGGTGGACGGCCGACGGTACGTAGCAGGCGTTTGGGTACGGCACTTAGGCAGTACCGGCATGCCGCCAAGCTCGATCAGCCGCAGGCGGCCGAGGTCATCGCGGCAAGTCAGGCCAGGATCAGTCGTCTTGAGAGCGGTCATGTCACGGCCCGTGTGATCGAAGTGCGGTTGCTGTTGGATGCGTACGGCGTCACTGACCCTGAAGTGCGGGCCAAGCTGGAGGAGTTGGCCAAGCACTCCAAGAACCGCGGCTGGTGGCTTGAGCACGCCGCACATCTGCGGCCGGACTACTTGGACCACATCGCCTTGGAAGACGACGCGACCTACATCCAGGAATGGCAGCAGGTGCTGGTGCCAGGGCTCCTGCAAACTTCGGCCTACACAGAGGCAGTTATCCAGACGAGCCCCAACTACATGCCGCCAGAGCGTGTCGCTCAGATGGTCAAGGTGCGGGAGGCTCGCCAGGCGAAGATCGAGGAGGGCGGGGCAACGTACTCCGCCGTCGTCTGGGAGGCGGTGATCACCCACCCCCTGGTGAGTGTCGAAGTGCACCGGCAACAGCTCTCGGCCGTCCTTGAGGTCGGCAAGCGGAAGAACGTCACCGTGCAGGTACTGCCGTTCAGCATGGGAGCGCTGGCCACTGTGACGTCGGCCTTCTCCACTTTCAGCTTCGACAGCGAACCGGCGGTCCAAGCTGTGGCCCTGGAGAATCTGAGGGGCACATCGGTCCTTGAGGACCCGGATGACCTTGCCGCTTACGCCAATATGTACGACCTACTACGATCGTCAGCACTGGCACCGGACGCGAGCGCGAAGCTCATCCGGGGCGCACTCGGAGCTTGAAGGAAGACGCATCGTGACCGAGGTTATAGGCCCCTTCCGTAAGTCGTCGTACTCGGGAGCGGAGAGCAACTGCCTTGAGGTGGCCGTAACTTCCGGCAACGGTCAGGCCGTCCGCGACAGCAAACAACCGGACGGCCCGCTCCTTGTCGTCTCCCGTGACACCTGGCGGGGTTTTCTCTCGCAGTTCTGACACGCACATGCCGCCTCCCCCACTCCAGCCACCCTCCCCGCGGAATTGTGACACTTCAACGCGAAGTGTCACATTTCCGCACCCCACCCTCGGCGCCGAAGGCAAAGGCGCCCCGCAGTTGATCGGGCGACTACGTCGGGAAGCTACTTGCGGGGCAGTGACGTGTTCGTGATCGGGAGCTTCTGCACCGCCCCCGCCACGTACAGGTCCGTCGGAGCCGTGCGCAGCGTGAACGTGTCGTCGTAGCTGGAGACACGCACGGACAGGACGAAGAAGCCGTCGTCCTCCGCGGTCACCTTCACGTGGGACTCCTGCTCCCAGTACGTCTGCAGGAAGACCTCGGTGCCCTGGGGCTCGACGCCCTGGGGGAGTTTGACTTTGCCTTGCACGGTGAGGATGTCGCCGGCCTTCACCTTCTTCTTGTTGACCGAGTAACTGAGCGAGCTGGAACGGGCGTTGGCGGCCACCGTGGTCTCCGCGAAGTAGCCGTCCTGCGGGGTGTTGAGGTCGCCGTCCTCGTCGTAGAGGGCGGTGATGTGCACGTCGTGCTGGACGTTGAGCAGGCTGCTGCCGCCCGAGTGGTCGATGTCGACGCCCGGGATCGTGAACTTCCCGTTGGCGTCGGTGACCGGCTTGCCCAGGTCGCGGGGCTCGTAGTAGTTGGGGTCGATCGGGTCGCCCCACGGGTTCCAGGTCGTGAACTGGACGACTTCCTGGAGGGTGACGGGGATGTTCGGCGCCGGAGTGCCGTCCGCCTTGGTGACGGTGCCGGTGACGTCGACGTGCCGTTCCTGGTAGGTGGTGCTGGCCGGGTTGGTGGTCACGGTCAGCACGTACGCGTCGCCGGGCGCGGCGTCCGAGGGTGCCGCGGAGGCGGCGGGCGCGGACAGGGCGCCGGCGGCGAGCAGCAGCGCGGCGGTGGCGGCGAGCCGCGTCGGGAGGGACTTCCTGGGCATGGGGGCAACTCCAACTTCGGTCGGGAATCGAGGAGTTGCGCCGCAGGTGTGCGACGCAACGGGTTCGACCGGCGGGGTGCGGCGGGAGTTGTTCTCTGTGCGTTCGCTGTTACGCGGCTGTGGTGTGCGGGGGGTTTGTCCGGGTTCCGGGTTCACCTGGACTTCGGCCGCACGCTGCCCGGCATTGCCCTACGACGACGAAAGGCGCCCCGCGGATCAGCCGCGGGGCGCCTTTCGTCGTCGTAGAACCGGAACCGTAGGGCGAAACGACTACAGCTTTTCGATCACGTAGTCGATGCACTTCGTCAGCGCCTCGACGTCCGCCGGGTCGATCGCCGGGAACATCGCCACGCGGAGCTGGTTGCGGCCGAGCTTGCGGTACGGCTCGGTGTCGACGATGCCGTTGGCGCGCAGGACCTTGGCGACGGCCGCCGCGTCGATCTCGTCGGCGAAGTCGATCGTGCCGATGACCTGCGAGCGCTTGGCGGGGTCGGACACGAACGGGGTCGCGTACTTCGACTCCTCCGCCCAGCTGTACAGACGGCTCGACGAGTCCTTCGTGCGGGCCGTCGACCACGCCAGGCCGCCCTGGCCGTTGATCCACTCAAGCTGCTCGTTGAGGAGGAACAGGGTGGCCAGCGCAGGGGTGTTGTACGTCTGGTTCTTGCGGGAGTTGTCGATCGCCGTGGGGAGACTGAAGAACTCCGGGACGTGGCGGCCGGACGCGTGGATGCGCTCGGCGCGCTCGATCGCGGCGGGGGAGAAGACGCCGATCCACAGGCCGCCGTCGGAGGCGAAGGACTTCTGCGGGGCGAAGTAGTAGACGTCCGTCTCGGCGATGTCGACCGGGAGGCCGCCCGCGCCCGACGTGGCGTCGACGAGGACCAGCGCGCCCTCGTCGGCACCCTGCACTCGCTTGATGGGGGCCGCGACGCCCGTCGACGTCTCGTTGTGCGTGTACGCGTACACGTCCACGCCCGCCTCGGCGGCCGGCTCCGGGTGCGTGCCCGGGTCGGAGGAGATGACGGTCGGCTCGGCCAGCCACGGCGCCAGCTTGGCCGCCTTGGCGAACTTCGAGCTGAACTCGCCGAAGGTCAGGTGCTGGGACTTGTTGTCGATCAGGCCGTGGGTCGCGACGTCCCAGAAGGCCGTCGAACCGCCGTTGCCGAGGACGACCTCGTAGCCCTCGGGGAGGGAGAACAGCTGCGAGACGCCCTCGCGCACCTTGCCGACCAGGTTCTTGACCGGGGCCTGGCGGTGGGACGTACCCAGCAGAGACGTACCGGTGGCGGCCAGCGCGTCCAGCGCCTCCGTCCGCACCTTGGAGGGGCCAGCGCCGAAACGTCCGTCGGCGGGCTTGATGTCAGCGGGAATCTGGATATCAGCCACGAGCCGGAGCGTATCTCCTCGGTGAAACCGGACGGAAACGCGTCCGTTCGATGAGACGGCCGAGGAGATGGTCTCTCCGGCCCGTGGACAAGTGGATCAGTCGCCCGGGGTCAGCTTCACCGGCAGCTCGAAGATGTCGTTCTGCGTCACCACCGGCTTGTTGCGGAGTTCCGTCGCCGGGACCGCCAGGTCCAGGGCCGGGAAACGCTCGTAGAGCGCCGGGAGCGCCACGTCCGCCTCCAGGCGGGAGAGGGCCGCGCCAGGGCAGACGTGCGGGCCGTGGCCGAAGGAGATGTGGCGGTTCTCGCTGGTGCGGGTGATGTCGAACTCGCCCGCCGTCGGCCCGTGGGCTTCCTCGTCGCGGCCGATCGCGGCGTACGACACGATCAGCGCGTCCCCGGCCGGGAGGACCTTGTCGCCGACCTGGACGTCCTCCGTGGCGAAGCGGATCAGGACGTGCGAGGTGGGTGTCGAGTGGCGCAGGGTCTCCTCGACCACCGAGGACCAGTCGGCCTCGCCGGCCAGCACCAGGGCGCGCTGGACGGGGTGCGTCGACAGGTTGACGACCGCGTTGACGATCAGCGAGATCGTCGTCTCATGGCCGGCCGCGACCATCAGCTGAAGCGTGGAGACGATCTCCTCGTCGGTGAGGTGGTCGCCGTCCTCGGACGCCGCGATCAGCGCCGACGTCAGGTCGTCGCCGGGTTC
Organism: Streptomyces sp. P5F9; assembly: GCF_057961495.1. Taxonomy (NCBI): domain Bacteria; kingdom Bacillati; phylum Actinomycetota; class Actinomycetes; order Kitasatosporales; family Streptomycetaceae; genus Streptomyces; species Streptomyces sp. P5F9. The sequence continues at coordinate 6,665 of NZ_JBXVPZ010000416.1, forward strand.
GGCGCGCTTGGCCGCGACCGTCGCGGCCATGATGCCCGCCAGTTCCGTGAGCGTCGCGATGACCTCCGCCGGCGGGGTCTGCGTTGAGAAGAACTTCTCGAACAGCTCCTTCAGGCGCGGGAGTTGGTCCTCCGCTATGCCCATCAGGTCGGCGATGACGAACATGGGGAGCGGGTACGCGAACTCCGCCTTCAGGTCGACGACTTCACCCTCGACGGACTCAACTCCGCTGAGCAGGTCCTCCGTTCGCTTCGCGATCCGCTCCCGCATCTGCTCCACCCGGCGCGGGGTGAGCGCCTGCGCGACCAGCGTGCGCATCCGGCGGTGGTCCGCGCCGTCCACGGTCAGCATCGAACGGCCCGGGTTCGCGAGCCCGATCAGCGGCCAGTCCGCGGGGATCTCGCCGCGCTGCCAGGCACCCCAGACGTTGATGTCCTTCACCAGCCGCGGATCCGTGAGCAGCTGTTTCGCCTCGGCGTGCCGCGTCACCGCCCACACGGGCACGCCACCGGGCAGTTCCACGGCGGCCAGCGGACCGGCCGCACGCAGCCTGGCGCTCTCACCGTCCAGGTCGCCGACGAAGGGGTCGAGGACGATACGGGTCTCTTCGGTACCGGTGCTCATACGGGAGTGCCTCCAGGGCAGGGCTCAAAGAGCAGGGGTCAAAGGGGGACAGGGTTCAAAGGGGCGGCTGGGTTCAAAGGGGCAGCTGGGCTCAAAGGGGCGGAACTCAGAGCGCGGCGACGGGCGTGAACCGCACCGGCAGTTCCGTCAGTCCGCGCAGCCAGGGTGAAGGTCTGCGCGTGAGGGACTCGGCCGGTACCGCCAGGTCGATGTCCGGCAGCCGGTCCAGCACCACCTCGATCCCCGTCCGCGCGATCACCTCGGCCACCTCCTGCGCCGGGAACGGACACCGGTGCTCCCCGTGCCCGAAGGAGAAGTGCGCGCTGTTGCCGCCGGTGAGCGCGGAGCCGTCGGTGCGGACCTGGGGGTCGGAGTTGGCGCCCTGGAGGCCGAGGAGGAGCAGGTCGCCGGCGCGGATGCGGCGGCCGCCGAGCTGGGTGTCGCGGGAGGCCCAGCGCCCGGCCACGTTCTGCGTCGGGGTGTCCTCCCACAGGACCTCGTTCATCGCCTCGGCGACACTGTTGCGGCCGCCGAACAGCGAGGCCGCGAAACGGTCGTCGGTCAGCATCAGCCGCAGCGAGTTGCCGATCCAGTCGGCGGTCGGCTGGTGGCCCGCCGCCATCATCACCATCAAGTCCTGGGCGATCTCGATGTCGTTGAAGCCGGACTCGTGCGTCAGCATCCTCGACACGACGTCGTCGGCCGGCTCTTCCTTCCGGTCGGCCAGCAACTGCCCCATGGACGTGGCCAGATGGGTCTGCCCGGCGATCGCGCGCTCGCGTCCGTCGATCATGTCGTTGAGCGCGGTCACCAGGCCGGGGCCCTGCTCGTCCCGGAAGCCGTAGAGCCGCGCCAGGACCCGTACCGGCAGCAGCATCGCGTAGTCGCCGACGATGTCCGTCTCGCCCTTGGCGCAGATCCCGTCGATCAGCTCGTCCGCGAACTTCTCGGTGTACGACCGGAGTTCGGACGGGTCGACGGCCTCCAGCGCGTCGCTGATCATGCCGACGCGCTCGCGGTGCCGCTCGCCGACCGTGTAGAGGATCGACGGCTGCTTACGGCCGATCATCGGCAGCAGGGGCCAGTCGTCGGGGATGCCGTCCCACTGGTTCCACAGGTCGGAGTCACGGCTGAACAGGACCGGATCGCCGGTGACTTGGTGCAGCTCGCGGTAGCCGAGCACCAGCCAGGCCGGGATGTCGCCGTCGAGCACCACGGGGGTCACGGCACCGTGTTCGCGCCGCATCTCCCGGTACAGCTGCGCCGGTTCGGTCTGGAACCTGGGTCCACTCAGCGGTACGGGCGCGGTCACAGGGCCAACTCCTGGTGAGGGGCGGGGGCTGTCTCTTATACACATCTGA
>NZ_JBXVPZ010000417.1:0-8618 GCF_057961495.1 Streptomyces sp. P5F9
GGGGGTGAGGTGTGGGGGCGGGGTGGACCGACGCACGGAGGCCCGTCCGGCCCACCCGCACGGACGCAGGTAACTCCCGTACGGCAGCGGTTACTTACCCGCAGCGCCCTCCGCAGGAGTACCCGTGCCGGTGCCGCTGTCGGCCAGGGCGGCCTGGGCCAGGAGGCGGCGGGCCAGGTCGCGGGCCTCGGCCACAGTGAGGGAGGCCCAGAGTCCGGGTTCGCCGCGCACGACCGGGCCCACGTCCAGGGTGACCCGGCTGATCGGCCGTTCCGGGATCGCCAGCAACAGTCGCTTCACCGCGACCTGCCGACCGCAGGTGGTCACCAACGGTGCTTCACCCGACGGCGGGAGCGGCTCCTGCCCTGACCGATTCATCTCCTTCACGACCCTTCTCTGAGTACCCGGCGAGGTATCAGGAGCAGCGCCGAACGGGCCCGGGATGTTCCCGCGCGTTGGCTCCGCCACCCGTTCGGCGCGACGGCGACGCCTGGTCGTACCGCCGCCTTGCCGGACGCCGCCGCGTTCGACTTCCGCCTCCACCGGGCATCCCGGCGCCGCCGGTGCGGACGCCGCTCACCCCACACCCCGACCGGTGTCGACCCGCGCCCCCGCCGTAGCCCACCGTGCACCCCCACACACCGCACCGTGGCGTTCACGGACCGTCCGGTGAACCCCGGGCGAATTCTCGCCCGCCCTCCGGTCAGAACAGGGTCAAAGGACGCGGTGGGGGTCGTAGCGCCCTCATAAGATCGCTGCTACCGCCACCTTTCGTACGACTGCCCCCTGGAGGCCCGGCGTGCCCGAAACCGCGCGCGGCGCCGATGCCGATGCCGAGCCTGGTCCTGTACCCGCCTCGGAGCTGACCTCGCCCACGCCCGAGCCCCGTACCGCCCGTCGCCGTACCGTGCTGCTCGTGGCCGGTGCCCTGGTCGCCGTGGCGGCAGTGGTCGCCGGCGTGCTCGCGGCCCGCGGCTCCGGCTCGGCGGACAAGAAGGCCACCGCCGCCGACGGGCTGCCACACACCACCGTCGAGGTCGCGACCGCCGGGTGCGGCAGCGGCTGGACGCATCCGCGGGCCGGGCATCAGGTCTTCGAGCTGCACAACACGTCCAGTACGGCGGCCGAGGTGTATCTGACCGATGCGAAGACCGGCGCCGTTTACGGCGAGGTCGAAGGACTCGCGCCGGGGACCGTCCGGCCGCTCGGGGTGACCCTCGGGAACGGGTCGTACGCCTTCAAGTGTCTGCCCGACGACGCCGACGCCGTGACCGGGCCCACCGTGCGGATCACCGGCTCGAAGGTGAAGAGCGGGCCGGCCGCCGTGCCGATCACGCAGCAGGAGCTCATCCCGCCAACGCTGGCCTACCAGAAGTGGATTCAGGGCCGGACCGTCGAACTCGCCCAGAAGACCGATGTGTTGCGTGCCGCCGTCGACCGCGGTGACCTCGCCGCCGCCCGTAAGGCGTGGCTGCCCGCACATCTCGTGTACGAGCGGATGGGCGCCGCCTACGGCACGTTCGGTGACTCCGACGGGGCGATCAACGGCACCACGGCCGGGCTCGCGGGCGGGGTGCACGACGCCGGATTCACCGGGTTCCACCGGGTCGAGTACGGGTTGTGGCACGGCGAGCCGGCGAGCGGGCTGCGCGGGCCCGCCGATCAACTCGCCAAGGACGTCCACGCGTTGGAGAGCGGCTGGCCCTCCCAGCGGATGGATCCGGCCGACACCGGGCTGCGTGCGCACGAGATCCTGGAGAACACCGTGCAGTTCGAGCTGACCGGCCGCACCGACTACGGCAGCGGCACCAACCTGGCCACCGCCCGCGCCAACCTCGACGGCACCCGCGTGCTACTTGGTTATCTGCGCCCGTTGCTGAAGACGCGGGACACGGGGTTCTCCGAACTCGGTACGTGGATGGACCGGGCCCAGCACACCCTGGACGGCCTCGACCACTCGGGGAAGTGGACACCCTTGGCTCAACTCACCCGTCCGCAAAGGGAGAAGGTCGACGCCGACCTCGGTGGACTGGTCGAGCGGCTGGCCGACGTGGCCGCCCTCACGGACGTACGGAGGACCGCGTGAAGCGCGTGAACGAGGTGGGCCGCCGGGGTTTCCTGGCGAGTGCGGCGGCCGTGGCCGGTGCCGGGCTGGTGGCCGCCGATCGTGGTGCCGCCGCGGCGGCCGTCCGGACGCCGGCCGCGACCGTACCCTTCCATGGGGTCCATCAGGCCGGGATCGTCACCCCCGCACAGCGCGCCACGGCGTTCGTCTCCTTCGATACGACAGCCGCCGATCGGGCCGAACTCACCGACCTGCTCCGGACGTTGACCGACCGGGCCCGCTTCCTCACCACCGGCGGCAGCCCGGAGGACCTGGGCATCACCGCCCCGCCCTCCGACTCGGGCACGCTCGGCCCGGACCTCCCCGCCGACCGGCTGAGCGTCACCGTCGGCGCCGGGGCCTCGCTCTTCGACGACCGCTACGGGCTGGCGAAGCTCACGCCCCGCCGGCTGACCACGATGCCGTCGTTCCCCGACGACGATCTCAACTCCGCCTGGTGTCACGGCGATCTGAGCGTCCAGTTCTGCGCCGACAGCGCGGACACCGTGCTGCACGCGCTGCGCGACGTCACCCGGCACACGCGCGGTGGTCTCCAAGTGCGGTGGCGGACGGACGGGTTCATCAGTCCACCGCGTCCCTCAGGCACCCCGCGCAACCACATGGGGTTCAAGGACGGCATCTCCAACCCCGACGTGACCGACACCCGTGCGATGAACGACCTTGTGTGGGTGGGCAGTAGCAGCGGCGAGCCGGGCTGGGCGACCGGCGGCAGCTATCAAGTCGTGCGGCTGATACGGATGTTGGTCGAGTTCTGGGACCGGGTCTCCATCACCGAGCAGGAGCGGATGTTCGGCCGCGCCCGGGACACCGGCGCCCCGCTGGACGGGCACCACGAGAAGGACACGCCCGACTTCGCGCAGGACCCGCAGGGTGATGTGATCCCGCTCGACAGCCACATCCGGCTGGCCAACCCGCGCTCCACGCAGAGCGCCGATCAGCGCATCCTGCGCCGGGGCTACAACTACGACCGGGGCATGGACGGCAACGGCAACCTCGACATGGGGCTGCTGTTCTGCTGCTACCAGCAGGATCTGGCCCGGCAGTTCGAGAACGTGCAGAAGCGACTGGCCGGTGAACCGCTGGTCGACTACATCTCGCCGTACGGCGGCGGGTACTTCTTCGCGCTGCCCGGTGTGCGGGACGCGTCCGACTGGCTGGGCCGCACCCTGCTGACCTGAGAGCAGGGTCAAGAACAGGCCAACAGACCATGAGAATTTCCTGACCGGGCGTTCGCTCCCACGTCATTGCCGCTCTCCCGCCCCGCCGTCACCATTGCCCAGGCTACGGCGGTAGGTGCCACGGCCATGGACGGTGTGGCAGCAGAACCACTGCTCCCGGAAGGCGAGACAGCATGATCGGCAAAGGAAGTAACCCCGGTGCACGGCGCCGGTTGACGCGCGTGGGCGCCCTGCTCGGCGCCGCGGCCCTGGCCACCGCGGGCGGAGTGGTCCCCGCGTCGGCGGCCTCGAACGGCCACCAGCCCTCGGGCGGCACGCACACCTCGACGCCGATCAAGCACGTGGTCGTGATCTACGACGAGAACATCTCGTTCGACCACTACTTCGCCACCTACCCCGAGGCCGCGAACACCGACGGCACCAAGTTCAAGGCCGCGGCGCACACGCCGAAGGCCGACAACCTGCTCAACGCCGGGCTGCTGAAGAAGAACCCGAACCTCTACACGCCCACCCGGCTGAGCAGTTCGCAGGCCATGACCTGCGACCAGAACCACTCCTACGGCCCCGAGCAGTACGCGGCCGACGGCGGCAAGGCCGACAAGTACGTCGAGAACACCGAGGTCAACAAGTGCACCGGCCTCTTCGGTGAGCCCGGTCTGGTGATGGACTACTACGACGGCAACACCGTCACGGGCCTGTGGAACTACGCCCAGCAGTACGCCCTCAACGACCGCTCGTTCAGCTCGAACTACGGTCCCTCGACGCCCGGCGCCCTGAACCTGATATCGGGTCAGACGCACGGCGTGATCTCCGTCGACCCGGCCTCGGGCACCGAGAACCCGAAGCAGACGACGACCCCGGACTCGTACGCCGTGGTCTCCCCGGACGCCAAGGGTGTCGGCACGGTCGTCAACGACCCCGACCCGGCCTTCGACGACTGCTCGGACAAGGACCACACCGCGACCAGCGCGCTCGCGGTGATGCAGGGCAAGAACATCGGTGACCTGCTCAACTCCAAGAACGTCAGCTGGGGTTGGTTCCAGGGCGGCTTCCGGCCCAGCACCGCGTGGGACGGCAAGAGCGGCGACTACGCCAAGTGCGGCGGCACCACTCACACGAACATCGGCGGCGCGGCCTCCGAGGACTACAGTCCGCACCACTCGCCGTTCGAGTACTACAAGTCGACGTCGAACCCGCACCACCTGGCGCCGAAGTCCGTCGCCGAGATCGGGCACAACGGCCGGGCGAACCACAACTACGACCTGACCGACTTCGACGCCGCGCTGAAGGCCGACAACCTTCCGGCGGTGAGCTTCCTGAAGGCGGCCGAGTACCAGGACGGGCACGCCGGTTACTCGGACCCGACCGACGAGCAGAACTTCCTGATCAAGGAGATCAACGCTCTTCAGAAGTCGCCCGAGTGGAAGTCGACGGCGGTCGTGCTCGCCTACGACGACTCCGACGGCTGGTACGACCACGTCTCCTCGAAGGTGCTGAACGGCTCGAAGGACTCGACGGTCGGCTCCAACGGCAAGGCCACGGACAGCCCGGCCTGCCAGGTCGGTCCGGCCGCGAAGGGCGGCTACGCGGACCGCTGCGGCCCCGGCACCCGGCAGCCGCTGCTGGTCATCTCGCCGTACAGCAAGGTCAACAAGATCGACCACACCGCGACCGAGCAGGCGTCGATCACGCAGTTCATCGAGGACAACTGGCACACCGGCCGCATCGGTGACGCGTCCTTCGACCAGCGGGCCGGCACCCTGGGCGGCATGTTCGACTTCCGGCACCCCAACAACAAGCAGGTGCTGCTGAATTCGAACGGCTCGGTGAAGTCGGTCAAGCGGATCCCGCACTACACCCAGACGTCGTCGACGGCCACGAAGGCCCCGTACCCGGCGTACGTCCAGGACCTGAAGGCGCAGAACGTCGCCGCGAGCAGCGGCTCCTCCACGGCTCTGCCGGTCGCGATCGGCGCCGGTCTGCTGACGGCGGTGGGAGCGACCACCGCGTTCGCCGTGTACCGCCGCAGGACGCGTGCCGCGTCCGTGTAAGTCACCGTGAACCGGGGCCGGTTGGCCCGTACCGAGGGCGGCGAGGACGATCTCCTCGCCGCCCTTCGCCGTGCCCGGTGTCGGCCTGATCGCCCCGGTTCCACGGGACGGCGCCTGCCCCTACACTGGCAGCTCACGAGGTACCGGGTGACCTGCGAGAACAGGTCGGTCGAGCCGACCCGCCGGAGTGAGGAGCGCCCCCCCTTGTTCTACTACCTCCTGAAATACGTCATTCTGGGGCCTTTGCTCAGACTGGTCTTCCGCCCCCGGATCGAGGGCCTGGACCACATACCGGAGGAGGGCCCGGCGATCATCGCCGGCAACCACCTGTCGTTCGCCGACCACTTCCTGATGCCGGCGGTCCTCAAGCGCCGCATCACCTTCCTCGCCAAGGCCGAGTACTTCACCGGCCCCGGCATCCGCGGCCGCCTCACCGCGACCTTCTTCCGCAGCGCGGGCCAGATCCCGGTCGACCGCTCCGGCAAGGAGGCGGGCCAGGCCGCGATCCGCGAGGGCCTCGGCGTCCTGAGCAAGGACGAACTGCTCGGCATCTACCCCGAGGGCACCCGCTCCCACGACGGCCGTCTGTACAAGGGCAAGGTCGGCGTGGCGGTCATGGCGTTGCGGGCCCAAGTCCCCGTCATCCCCTGCGCGATGATCGGCACCTTCGAGGCCCAGCCGCCCGGCAGGGTCATCCCCAAGGTCCACCCCGTGACGATCCGCTTCGGCAAGCCCCTCGACTTCTCCCGCTACGAGGGCATGGAGAACGAGAAGGCGATCCTGCGCGCCATCACCGACGAGATCATGTACGCGATCCTCATGCTCTCCGAGCAGGAGTACGTCGACCAGTACGCGGCCGTCGCCAAGGCGGAGGAGGCGGCCGCGGCGAAGGAACGCAAGTTCCCGCGCCTGCCGCTGAGTTGAGATCCCGAGAACCCTGAATTGATGTGAGTGAGGGGCGGCCGGTGCAGAACCGGCCGCCCCTCACTCGCGTACAACGGCTTACGGCACCGGCGTCGCGTGCGGGGTGCACGTGAAGTCGGAGGCGTCCAGCTTGCCGGTCAACAGGTAGGCGTCGACACGGGAGTTGATGCAGGGATTGACCAGACCGGTCACACCGTGCGAACCGGCGTCCTTCTCGGTGATGAGCCGGGAGCCCTTGAAGCTCTTGTGCAGGACGACCGCGCCCTCGTACGGCGTGGCCGCGTCGCGCTGTGACTGCACGATGAGGACGGGCGGCAGGCCCTTGCCGGTCTTGACCTTGACCGGGGACTGCTGCTTGACGGGCCAGGTGGCGCAGGGCAGGTTCATCCAGGCGTTGGACCAGGTCAAGAACGGGTACTGCTTGTTGAGCGCCGTGTTGTCCTTGTCCCACTTCGCCCAGCTGGTGGGCCACTTGGCGTCGGTGCACTCGACGGCCGTGTAGACGGCGTTGCCGTTCTCCGAGGAAATGTTGCCCGCGGTGTCCGACATGTCGGGCGAGGCCGCGTCGATCAGCGGCTGCGGGTCACCGGCGAAGTACTTGCTGAACGCGGTGGCGACCGGCACCCACGAGGAGTCGTAGTACGGGGCCCCTTGGAAGAAGCCGAGCAGTTCGGCCGGACCGACGACCCCGCCGAGCGGGCTCTTCTTCGCGGTGGCGCGCAGTTCGAGCCACTTGGCCTGGACGGCGGCACGCGTGGTCCCCAGGTGGAAGGCCGCGTCGTTCTTCGCGACCCAGTCCTCCCAGTCCTTCCAGCGGCCCTCGAAGGCGACGTCCTGGCCCAGGTTGGCCTCGTACCAGATGTTGTCCTGCGCCGGGTTGACGACGCTGTCGACGATCATGCGGCGGAGGTGGGACGGGAACAGGGTGCCGTAGACGGCGCCGAGGTAGGTGCCGTAGGAGACGCCCAGGTAGTTGAGCTTCTTCTCGCCGAGGGCGGCGCGGATGACGTCGAGGTCGCGCGCCGCGTTCGGCGTGGTCATCTGCTGGAGCATGGTGCGGCCGGTGCGCTTGGCGCAGCCGTCCGCGTACTCACGGGCGAGCTTGCGCTGCGCGTTCTTGTCGGCCGTGCTGTCGGGTACGGGGTCCGCCTTGGGCGCCTTCACGAACTCCTGCGGGTCGATGCAGGAGATGGGCGCCGAGTGGCCGACACCGCGCGGGTCGAAGCCCACGAAGTCGTACGCCTTGGAGGTGTTGACCCACAGCGGGTTCTTGGTGGTGACCCGGAGCGGGAAGCGCATCCCGGAGGCGCCGGGACCGCCGGGGTTGTAGACGAGCGCACCCTGGCGCTCTGCCTTCGTGCCGGTGCTGACGGCGCGGTCGACGGCGAGCTTGATCTTCTTGCCGTTCGGCTTGGTGTAGTCGATCGGCACGGTGACCCAGCCGCACTGGACGGGCTTCGCGAAGCCCCAGTCGGCGGGGCAGTCCTGCCAGTCGATCCCGGCCTTCGCGGCGCGGGCGGCGGTGAGCGCGGCGCCCTGGGCGGCCGCACGATCCTGACTGTGCCCCGCCGTCTGGCCGGTCTGCGCGTTGGCCGCGGGTGCCACCACGGCGCCGGCTATCAGTGCCGCCGCAGCGAATCCGGCCGAACCGAACGCCATTACCCGGCTCTTCGGTCTGTTGTGCCTCAAGTGGGCCCCTCCCCGTACATCGTTGCGAAATGGTCTCGGAGGATCCTCGCGGCTGTGAGCCGCCTGAGAACAGAGGCGGTTGACCTTCTTTACCAATCCGATAAGCGGAAACATCCGTACCGCTCAGCGGATACTCACCCGAGGACCGACATCGCCTCGTCCAGCACCCTCCGCAGCCGCAGCGCGTCGGAGGCGATCGCGCTCACCAGCACGGCGGGCCCGGCGAGCGGCACGAGGCTCGCACACTCCCCCAGCATGCGCGCCGCGACCGGCTCCTGGGTGAACTCCGGCCGTACGACGAGGAGTTGCCCCACAGCGCGATGCCCCCCGAGCACGGCGGGCCCGTCCCAGCCGCCCGGCGCTCCGGGCCCGCAGGCCAACTCCTGATCGAGCACGGTGCGCCCCGCGACCCGCACCGAGAGCCGACTGGTGAGCCGCCCGGGCTCCTCCCCGACCCGCCCAAGCACCTGCTCCTCGCGCAGCACGAGCCGGGCGGAGTCGGCGAGATCGACGCGCGTCGTGACCCGCAGATCACTACCGCGCACGGAGATCAACTGCTCGGGCAACCAGTGCAGTTCACCGTCTTCGGCGACGCTGAGCCGAACGTCGTACCGAGACTCCCCCTTCGCCTGCCCGGGCAGCGCGATGGTC
>NZ_JBXVPZ010000418.1:0-8618 GCF_057961495.1 Streptomyces sp. P5F9
CGAATCCGCGGGCCGGTGGGGGCTGGTCGCGCCCGCGCGGCGGTAGCCGCACATCGATACAGCCCCGCGCCCCTGAAGGATGGACGCGCGCCCCTGACCCGAAGCTGAGCCGTGTCCCTGAGAAACGGCCTCGCGCCTCCGGTCCGTAGCGAATCCGCGGGCCGGTGGGGGCTGGTCGCGCCCGCGCGGCGGTAGCCGCACATCGATACAGCCCCGCGCCCCTGAAAAGACGGACCCGCGCCCCTGATCCAAAACGGACCCGCGCCCCCGAGCCGTAGCGAACCCGTCCCCTAAGGGGCGCTGACCTCTGCCGTCGCCCCGGGCTGTCTCCGCATCACGAAGGCCGCCCCCGCACCCGCTCCGAACAAGGCCACCAGCGAGACCCCCGTCGCCAGCCAGGTCGCGCCCAGCCACTGTGCGCCGTAGTAGCCCAGGGCCACGCTGTACGCCGCCCAGGACAGGCCCGCCAGGGCTGACCAGGGGAGGAAGTCTCGGGCTCGGCGGTGGGCTGCGCCTGCGCCGAGGGAGACGACCGAGCGGCCGGCGGGGGCGAAGCGGGCCAGGATGACCAGGGCTCCGCCGCCGCGGGCCAGGGCCACGCCGAGACGTTCCTGCGCGGTGGTGAGGCGGCGGGAGCGGGAGATCGCGCGGTCCAGGCGGGCGCCGCCGCGCCAGGCCAGCCGGTACGCGACGAGGTCGCCCAGGACGGACGCGGTCGCGGCGCACGCGATCAGCGCCAGGATGCTGGGGACCTCGTGCGGGACGGGAACGGCGTCCGCCGCGGCGCCGGTGCCCGCTGCCGCCGCCGTGGCGGCCGCGATGACCAGGACACCGCTCGGCAGAACCGGCAGGAACACATCAAGGAGTACGGAGATGGCGACCATGGCGTAGATCCATGGGCTGCCGGTCAGCGACCCCACACTCTCGAACAACGCGTCTCCCCGTGAACTCCCCCGTGGGCCGCGGTGAAGACGGCCAGTGACAGCCATACAGCGTACGCCTGGATGGGGACAGGAGATTCACGGGGGGCGCGTGTGATCCGCACAGCGTGTTCACCCGGCTGCCCCGTCCCAGGGAGCGGGGCGGGTCTTCGTCCCGTAGCAACGTAAAGGGGGCTAAACGAACCTGAACGTGAGGAACGGTACACATCATGGTGGCAGGCATATGTGCGGGCGCCGTCGTCGCGGCCCTTCTGGCGAGCGGCGGCGGAGGAGGAGGCAGTGGTGCTCCTGACGGGTACTGGATGCGGACGGACGCGCGGTTCGCGCCGGTCGGCGCCCTCGTACCGTCGGCGGCAGTGACGTACGACAGCAAGCTGGTTCCGGCTGCTGCCTGGATTCAGGTCAGCCAGCACACTGCGGTCGGTGGTGCTACGACCGTGCGGCTCAAGGTCGACGGGGTGGTGCCTGGGCACGCGTACGGCGTTCACGTGCACCAGAAGCCGTGCGGCGCCGACCCGGCCGCCGCGGGCGGGCACTTCCAGCACAAGCCGTCCACGGACCCGGCCGCCACCAACGCCGACAACGAGGTCTGGCTCGACTTCACGGCCGACGAGCACGGCGCCGCCGAGGCGAGCGCCCGGCACGACTGGGACTTCCGGCAGGGCGAGGCGTCCTCCGTGGTCATCCACGACATGCCCGGCAGTCACACCCGCGCCGCCTGCTTCACGGTGCCGTTCGGCTGGGCTCCCTGACGCGACCGACCGGTGCCCCCTCTCAGGGGCACCGGTCAGTCGTTCAGCAGGTCAGGCGGCTACCGGTGTCTGGTCCGCCGACGTCCGCTCACCGGCCGCCGTCGCGGACCGCCTCGCGAACAGCCGGTCCACGCCCAGCGCGCCGGAACCCGTGAACACCAGCAGCAGGAACGCCCAGCAGAACATCGCCGAGGCCTCGCCGCCGTTCTGGATCGGCCACAGGGCCGCCTGCTGGTGGACGTCGAAGTACGCGTACGCCATCGAGCCCGAGGTGATCAGCGCGGCCACGCGGGTGCCGAGGCCGAGCAGGACGAACCCGCCGCCGACGAGCTGGATCACGGCCGCGTACCAGCCGGGCCAGGTGCCCGCCGCAAGGGTGCCGCCGGTGCCGGCTGCGCCGCCAAGGATGCCGAAGAGCGAGGCCGCTCCGTGGCAGGCGAAGAGCAGGCCGACGACGATCCGGAACAGGCCGACGGCGTACGGCTGGGCCTTGTCGAGGCGTCCGTTGATGTGAGGGGTCACGTGGGGGGTGCTCCTTCGGTCGGGCCGGTCCGGGTCGCGGACCGGTCTGGGGACGAGCCGAGTGAGCGATCAACGTTAGGTGAACCTAATCAATGCTTGCAAGTTCAACATTTGGCCACTGTTCAGCTTCCGTTTGCGGTTCCGGTTCGGTCGTCGCCGCACGTAGAACCGCTCTCGCCACCGCGTCGGCATCCGAAAGCGTGACCGAATCCACCCCTGGACGAGCGCCCGCCGCGGTCACCCAGTGCACGCCCTCCGTGGGCACCCCGAACGCGAACCGCCTTGCGTGGACGCCTCCTTGACGGTCGATCAGACGGTACGGACGTGGTGTTACGTCGAGTCCTCCCGTTTCGTAACCATCCACCGTGTGCGGCCGGCACCGGCCCGTCCTCAGCAGCCGGCCGAGCAGTTCGTCGGCGGTACGGCGCAGATCCGGTTCGGGGAGCCGCGCCTCTATGAGGGTTGTCACACGCACCGCCGAGCCCGGTACCTCCGGGGAGCGCGCCACCCAGGCGCCGTCCGCCTCCCGCACCTCCAGTCGCGGCCCGAGCACCTCCACCACGCCCGCCTCCACCAACGCGGCCAGCTCCTCTATACGGCGCCGGGGCGGCCCGATGGACAGGAACGCGTTGAGCGGCGTGTACCAGCGGTCCAGGTGGTCACGGCGGGAGGCGCCGGCCAGACCGCCGTGGTCGACGACCAGCCGGAGTTCGTTGCGCAGATCGCGCAGCACGTCCAGCGCCGCCTTGAGCGGGCCGTCCACATTGCCGAGCGCCGCGTGCTCGGCGTCCTCGCGCAGATACGACAACAGCCAGTCCCGCCAGGCGGTGGGATGCGCGAGATCGGCTTCCGTATACGGGCGGGACAGCCGGTCCCAGCACCAGCGGTCGGCGGCCGCGATCCCGAACTCGTCGAGCAGCAGGGCCTCTTGGGGGTCGCGGTGCGGGACGGCGAGGAAGCGCTCGGTGAAGTCCGTCAACTCCGGGCGGCGGGAGGGCCGTAGCAGCGCGGTGTAGTAGACCGTCTCGACCTCCTTCGCCACCAACGGCCATATCTCCGTGAGGAATTCGGGCGGCTCGGCGGAGTCGGCGCGTTTGCGGAAGGCGGATATCGCCTCGGGGGTGAGGACGAGGGGGGTGTGGCGGCCGTAGGGGCCCTTCGCGTTGTCGCCGCGGGCCTGGTACGGGATGCCTCGGCGTGAACCGGCGTACAGGCGGGGCTCGTTGCCGGAGGGGACGTAGCGCAGACCGCCGTCCTCCGCGCGGACGAAACGGCCGCCTCTGCCCGTCGTCAACAGGGCCGTGTGGTCGAAGAAGTTGAGGCCCAGGCCGCGCAACAGGACTGGTTCGCCCGGCCGTACGACGGACAGGTCCACGTCGGCCGGGTTGGCGGGCGGGATGTGGCACAGGCCGTGGCGGTCGGCATAGGAGGAGAGGAGGCGGAGGGTGGTGTCCGGGGTCGTGGGGAGGTGGCCCTGGGCCAGGACCACGGCCGAAAGGGCGGGCAGGGTACGGCCGTTGTCGAGGGTGAGGGCCTGGTGGCCGTCCGTCGTGTCGTCGAGGCGTACCGCGCGTGCCCTGTGTGTCGCGACCCGGACGGACTCGGGGGCCTCGCGGACGGTGCGGGCGAACACCCACTCCAGATAGCGGCCGTAGTGGGCGCGGGTGGGGTAGTCGTCCGGGCCCAGTTCGGCGGGTGCCCATTCGTGCAGGCTCGGGCCGGGGCGGATCGGGCCCGAGCAGTCGACGCTGGCGTCGGTGAAGAGGGTCACCTGGGAGGCCACGGTGTTCATCAGCAGCTCGGGGGACTGCGTGGAGCGCCACACGCGGCCGGGGCCCGGGGGCGCCGGGTCGACGACGTGGACGGTGAGCCGGGTGCCGGGCGGGAGGAGGTCCGGCGCGGAGGCGCAGAGGCGTTCCAGGACGCTGGTGCCGCGCGGACCGGCGCCGACCACGGCGACCGAGACGGAGGCCGGGGCCGGTTCGCCGTCGGACGCGTTCGCTGCAGACAAAGGGGTGACTCCCGGGCGTGTGGGGGCGCAATGGAGCAGACCGCCCACTGGGAAAGCGGACGGCCCGCCTCATCATGCCCCGACCGAGGTCACGAGGGTGTCAGCGGGGACTCCTCCACGGTCTTCAGCGTCCCGTCCGCCCGCGCCTGCTCCAGCCGCAGCCGGGCCGAACGGCCTTGCAGGGTAAGAGTCATGAGCTGGTTGCCGAACCAAGGGCCGCCGGTCTTGCGCCACTTGACCGACGGGTGCGCGCAACGGCCGTGCCGGGCGAGGCGGCGGCCCAGGCCGCGCGCGGCCGCGCTCCAGCCGAAGCGGAATCCGACGCGTATGTAAGGGGGGATGGAGTTGTGGACGGGGGAACAGGTCAGCTGGAGGACGCGGGAACTCGGGCTGCCTGACCGCCACTTGGGCTCCGCGACGTACGCGTGGTGTACGTCGCCGGACAGTACGAGCACCGACGCCGGCGCCTCGTCTCCCGTCCCCACCTCGGCGATCAGGTCCGCCAGGTTCTCGAAGGACTCCGGGAACGCCGCCCAGTGCTCCAGGTCGGCCGCGCGGCGCAGTTTCTCGCCGAACTCGGCCCAGCGGGAGCCCCGTTCGCCCCGGCACAGGGCCGCGTCCCAGGACTCGGCGTCGTGGACGAGGTGGGGCAGCAGCCAGGGGAGGGAGGTGCCGATGAGGAGGTGGTCGTAGGAACCGGGGTCCTTCAGTGCCTCGGTGCGCAGCCAGTCGGCCTCGCCGGGGTCGAGCATCGCGCGGTTCTGCTCGTCGAGGACGCGGGCCGCCCTGCTGTCGACCATCAGCAGGCGGACGCGGCCGAAGTCGCGCCGGTAGCTCCAGCGGACGGTGGCCGGGTCGGCGTCGGCGCGGCAGGCGAAGGCGCGGAGTCCGTCGGTGCCGTCGGGGGTGTCCCGGACCGCCAAGTAGAGCGGATCGGCGGCGAGTTCGGCGGGGGAGAGGTTCCCGAGGTGCTGGTGGACCCAGTACGACATCAGGCCGCTGAGCAGCCGCTCGCGCCACCACGGGGTCGCCCGCATGTCCGCCAGCCACGCGGCGCTGGTGTTCCAGTCGTCGATGACGTCGTGGTCGTCGAAGATCATGCACGACGGCACGGTGGACAGCAGCCAGCGGATCTCCGGGTCGAGCCAGGACTCGTAGTAGAGGCGCGTGTACTCCTCGTAGTCCGCGACCTCGCTGCCCGGCGGTTCGCTCAGGTCGCGGCGGGCGGAGAGCCAGCGGCGGGTCGCGTCGGAGACCTCGTCGGCGTAGACCTGGTCGCCCAACAGGAGGAGTACGTCCGGGCGTTCGCCCTTCGGGTCGCGGGCGATGCGCGAGGCCAGGGTGTCCAGGGCGTCCGGGCCCACCGGGTCGTGGGTGTCGGCGGCCGGTGCGGCCCAGCGACAGGAGCCGAACGCGACGCGGACCGTGCCGTCGGCGTCCGGGGTGTGGATGACGGACGGCGGGAAGGGCGAGTCGGGCAGCGGCCACACGTGCGCGCCGTCCAGGAACACGTCGTACGGCGTCGACGTCCCCGGCGTGAGACCCTCCACCGGCACCAACGCGTAGTGGTGGCCCGCCACTTGGAAGGTCCGGGCGGTGCCCCGGGCGCCGTCCGCGCAGCGCACCTCGGCGGTGCACGGACGGCTCGCCTCGACCCAGATGGTCGCGGACGAGCCGTCGGCGTAGCGAAGCAGTGGTCCAAGGCGCAGTCCGGCCACGGTTGATCACCGGCCCCTCGTTTGGTCGGGCTCGCCTCCGGGGCGCTCAAGCCGGTGTCGAGAGCACGACCGTGCTCAGCGCTTCGCGCCTCCGCGCGCTCGCACTCTCGACACCGGCGCGCCCCTTCGGCTCGCCCTCCTCCGTCGCCCCGTACGGTACGGACGACGGAGGTCGGTGACCAGGTTCCCGGGCTGCCGAAAAGGATCAGCGGCCGCTGGAGATCGGCAGCCGCCCAGGATCAGCAGCCGTTGAGGACCGAGGTGAGCTTGGCCTTCTCGGCGGTGTCGACCGAGAGGTCGTAGTAGTACTTCACCTGGACCCAGGCACGCACGTAGGTGCAGGCGTACGAGGTGAGCGGGGGCATCCACTCGGCCGGGTCCTGGTCGCTCTTGGACTGGTTGACGTTGTCCGTGACGGCGATCAGCTGCGGCCGGGTGACGTCGTTGGCGAAGCCCTGACGCGCGGCGGTGGTCCAGTTGCGGGCGCCGGAGTCCCAGGCCTCGGCGAGCGGGACGAGGTGGTCGATGTCCAGGTCGGAGGCGGCGGTCCAGGTGGCGCCGTCGTAGACCGAGTACCAGCTGCCGCTGGTCGCGGTGCAGGCGGAGTTGGTGACGACGTTCGTACCGTCCCGCTTGAGGACGTACTCACGGGTGTTGCAGGTGCCGCTGATCGTGATCCAGGTGGGGAACAGGTCACGGTCGTAGCCCGTCCGGACCTCGGTGGCCACGGTGAGGGAGGCGAGGTAGGTGCGGGCGGTGGCGGCGCTGACCGGGGTGGGGAGGGCGGCGGAGGCGGTCGGGCCGTTGAAGAGTCCGGCGAAGGCTATGAATCCGGTAAGAGCCGCGAGTATGCTCAGCCGTCGACGCGCGTAGAACTTCGGCATACGAACTCCCTTGTGGTGTGGGGGTGTTGGAGTGCGAGCGGGGAAATGCTCGCGGTGCCGTGTTGCGGGAAGGTGTGCGTCCGGTAAGAAGCTAGTGACGTGCTCATGACACAACAAGGGGCGCGACGAGACTTTCCTCACGGGTGGGCCAAGCCGGTCCTCGCGTACAGTGGACGGCGCAGAAGGGGAGTAGCTCTTCGCCGGACCGTCGACATACTGCTCAGCTCGTCTGAGCCGGCGCCCGGAGGCAGGTTCGTCTCGCAGGTGGGGACGGGCCGGCCAGCGAGACCTTCGGTAAAGCAGTGCACTACTCGTTTTTCGTGTGTGCTGCCGTGCCGAGGTGTCCGCGGACAGCAATCACACTCTCGGCGGGGCAGTCCCGACCGATTGAGGAATCTTGATCAGCATCAGTGTGACGGCGCTCGTCTTCGGCGTCGTCTTTCTCGCCGAACTCCCCGACAAGACCGCGCTCGCCGGACTCGTCCTCGGCACCCGTTACCGCGCCTCGTACGTCTTCGCCGGAGTGGCCGCGGCGTTCCTTCTGCATGTCGTGCTCGCGGTGGCGGCGGGCAGCGTACTGACGCTGCTGCCGCGGCAGTTGGTGGCCGCGGTGACCGGTGTGCTCTTCCTGGGCGGGGCCGCGGTGCTCCTCTTCAGGAAGGGTGACGACGAGGAGGAGGTCCGTGCGCCGAAGGACCAGTCCTTCTGGAAGGTGTCCGGTGCCGGTTTCATGCTCATCCTGGTCGCCGAGTTCGGTGACCTGACCCAGATCATGACGGCCAACCTCGCGGCCCGTTACGACGATCCGTTCTCCGTCGGGCTCGGTGCGGTGCTGGCGCTGTGGGCGGTGGCCGGGCTGGGCATCGTGGGCGGGAAGGCGCTGATGAAGCGGGTGCCGCTGAAGTTGATCACGCAGATCGCGGCGGTACTGATGCTGGCGTTGGGGGCGTGGAGTCTTTGGGAGGCCGTGAGTGCGTGACCCTGCGCGGGGGGCTCGCGAGGGTGCCTTTGGCGCGGGCGCGGTGAGCTGAACGGTGGGTGAACTGTTCCGGGGGGGTGGTAGCGCGATGCCGGTCTTGTTTTGTACCGTAGGGAAACAAAGTGGTTCCCGTCCGTTTTCCCTGACCGGCGGACGGGGCCACCTTGTCCCTCCGGGGGTTGACCCGCGTATTTCTCTCCCGTTCCTTGGAGCCTGCCGATGACGGCCACCACCGTGCTCACCGCCCGCGCCCTCCTGCTGGACATGGACGGCACCCTCGTCGACTCGCACGCCGTCGTCGAGCGGATCTGGCGGCGCTGGTCCGACCGGCACGGGCTGGACGCGGACGAGGTCATGAAGGTCGTGCACGGGCGGCAGGGGTACGCGTCGATGGCGCTGCTGCTGCCCGGCCGGCCCATGGAGCAGAACTACGCCGAGAACGCCCGGATGCTGGCCGAGGAGACCGCCGACGTCGAGGGCGTCGTGCCGATTCCGGGTGCGCGGGAGTTTCTGGCGTCCTTGCGGGGGCTTCCGCACGCGCTCGTCACGTCGGCGGATGTCGCGTTGTCCACGGCGCGGATGGGGGCGGCGGGGCTGGAGTTGCCGGAGGTTCGGATCACCGCGGAGTCCGTCGGTGCGAGCAAGCCTGATCCGGAGGGCTTTCTGAAGGGTGCCGCCGAGCTGGGCATCGCGCCCGCGGATTGCATTGTCTTCGAGGATTCCGGGGCTGGTATCGCTGCGGGGCGCTCCGCGGGGATGCGGGTGGTGGGGGTTGGGCCGCAGGCCGGGTTCCATCGGGCGGATGTGGTGG
>NZ_JBXVPZ010000419.1:0-8588 GCF_057961495.1 Streptomyces sp. P5F9
AGGTGGAGGGGAGAGCGGGGAGGGAATGGATGATCGCCATGAGAAGTCAGCTCTTTCGCGCGAGAGGTTCGTCGAGGGGACGTACGTCGAGTCGCGCAGGCCGGAGGCCGAGGGTGTTTCGGCTTTAGAGGGCCGGCGCGTTCATCGCGCGACAACACACCCGGTCGAAGTCATGGTGCTGACGGGAAGGCCAGAAGGGCTCAAGGTCATGGCGACCCGTCGCTCCGCACTTCTGGTAGTTGCCCATGCGCCCATTGAAGCAGACACACGCCCGCAACAGGACCCTCCTCTCACAGCTTGGACGCTTCCTTGGCGTGAAGCCGACGCCCGGCTCCTCAGCCCACCAGCCGCTTGTGCCAGCTCAGCGGTACGACGTCGATCGCCTTGTCCGGATCGCCGTCCCAGCCGGCGGACAGCCCGGCTCCGCGCAGCGCGGCCAGCACCTCGTGCCCGACGGCCGCGGTGGTCCCGGCCGAGCCGTCGAACCCGCCGTAGTGCAGCGCGAGGCCGTGTCCCTCGGCGGCGTGCTCGGTGACCTGCTCGTGGAAGAAGACGAAACCGCGGGCGTCCTCCCGCTCGGCGCCTATCTCCGCGAGGCCGCAGCCCCGGCAGCAGGCGAAGTTCTCCCGGGCCGTGATGCCGCTCGCGTCCAGCGCCTCGAAGGCGCGGGTGAGCCGGTCCGGGTCGGTGACGCCCTCCCAGTCCGCCTGCTCGGCCACGCGCTCCACCCACAACCGGTCCACCAGCCGTGCCGCCTGGGCGCGTGACACCGGCCGCTCGTCGCCGTCGGCCAGCCACTCCTCGGCGATCTCGGTCAGCACCTTCCGGTCGTCGTAGCCGCAGCGCAGCCGGACCCGGACCCGCTCCTCGACCTTCTCCCGCACCTCGTCCGGCAGCTCGGGCACCTCCTCCTGAGGACCCAGGTCGACCGGCTCCCACGCGACGCCCGCGTCCCACCCGGCCGTCTGCCGTGCCCAGCCGGTCAGGAGATCCGCCACCCGGTCCGCGCCGTCCAGGTTCGTACCGTAGAACTCGTCCCCGCTCAGCCGGTGTTCGAGCCGGTGGTCTCCGCCCTCCTCGTGCCACACCTGCGCGAACACGTCCGGGAGGTCCGGTATCCGCTGCACGACCAGGAAACGGTCGCCGGCGCCGCCGATCCGCGCCACCAGCTCCCGCAGCCGTAGCGCCGAAATGCGGCTGTGCGCCTGCCCGTTCTCCGTCTCGGCCTTGATGGCGAGACCCCCGTCGATCTTCATGTCCCCACGATGGCACGCGTCACTGACAACGCGAAGGGGCGCCCACCACGACGGTGGACGCCCCTTCGCGGAAGCGGGTGGGGATCAGACCTGTCCGGCCTTCTCCAGGGCGGCGCAGCAGGTGTCGACGATCAGCCGGGTCACCAGGTACGGGTCGACGTTGGCGTTCGGACGGCGGTCCTCGATGTAGCCCTTGCCGTCCTTCTCGACCTGCCACGGGATACGGACCGAGGCGCCGCGGTTGGAGACGCCGTAGGAGTACTCGTTCCACGGGGCGGTCTCGTGCAGGCCCGTCAGACGGTCGTCGATGCCGGCGCCGTAGTGCTTGACGTGGTCGAGGGGCTTGGAGCCCTCGCCGAGGGACTCGCACGCGGTGATGATCGCGTCGTAGCCCTCGCGCATCGCCTTGGTGGAGAAGTTGGTGTGCGCGCCGGCGCCGTTCCAGTCGCCCTTGACCGGCTTGGGGTCGAGGGTCGCGGAGATGCCGAAGTCCTCGGCGGTGCGGTAGAGCAGCCAGCGGGCGATCCACAGGTGGTCGGAGACCTCCAGCGGGGAGACCGGGCCGACCTGGAACTCCCACTGGCCGGGCATGACCTCGGCGTTGATGCCGGAGATCGCGAGACCGGCCTTCAGGCAGTTCTCCAGGTGGGCCTCGACGATCTCGCGGCCGAAGATCTCGTCGGCGCCGACACCGCAGTAGTAGCCGCCCTGGGGGGCCGGGAAGCCGCCCTCGGGGAAGCCGAGCGGACGGGCGCCGTCGAAGAAGGTGTACTCCTGCTCGATGCCGAAGATCGGCTCCTGCGCGGCGTACTTCTCGGAGACCTCGACGAGCGCGGCACGCGTGTTGGACTCGTGCGGCGTCATGTCGATCTCAAGGACCTCGCACATGACGAGGATGTCGTCGCCGCCGCGGATCGGGTCCGGGAAGCTGGCGACCGGCTTGAGCACGCGGTCCGAGGAGTGCCCCTCGGCCTGGTTCGTGGACGACCCGTCGAAGCCCCAGATCGGGAGCTCCGCACCCTTGGCGTCGTCGGCCAGAATCTTCGTCTTGGAACGGAGCTTGGCCGTCGGCTGGGTGCCGTCGATCCAGATGTACTCAGCCTTGAAGGTCACGGGCCACATCCTTCGGGGTGGGTCATTCGTCGCACTTGCGGGTGCTGCGGCGCAGCGGCACTGGAGCGCCGCGATTCATGCCGGGCAGCCTGTCAACATGCGATTTCCCGATCATTGCCCGAGTGTGAACCCCGTGTTACCTGGTGGCGCTGTGTCGCGGTTCACGTGCGCTGCGCACGGCGCGCCGGGGGACCGCTGTGAACCCGCTGTTCGCAGTCGCAGACGGGGGCCGCCGTACGGCTCGTATGCGATGGGGTTAGCTCTCGGCGGCGGCCTCGCGGACCCCGGTCAGGAAGCCGCGGATCGCCGTCAACTCCCGGTCGTCGTAGCCCTGGAGCAGTTCTACGGCGCTCCCGATGAGCGGACCGAAGAAGTCCTGCCCGAGTGCGACCGCCCGCTGGTCCACTTCGACGACGACCTTGCGCCGGTCCCCCTCACTCCGCACCCGCCGCACATGCCCGGCCCGTTCCAGCCGGTCGACCAGGGCGGTGGTCCCCGCCGAGTTGAGCCCGAGCGCGCCGCCGAGCCGCCCGGCCGTCATCTCCTCGCCGGCCCGGGCCGCGTCCATGAGGGCGATCAGGGCGCGTACGTCCGTGGGGTGCATGCCGTTCTGGTTCGCGAACCGGGCGCTGTGCAGGCCGAGTTCGACCGCGACAGCCCGCAGAAGATGCACGATCTCCATCTCCATCTCCATCTCCGGCCCCGGATCCGGTCCCTGGTTCGGCACGCCTGCCTCCGGCTATCATCTCGCTCACCGAGTATCTCGTTCACCGAGATAATAAGGGAGGTGGCTGACCATGGGAACACGGAGTACGTACGACCCCGGCCGCTTCGGGTCCGCCTACGACAAGGTCATGGCGAAGTGGCCCGAGGACCGGGAGGCGGTGACCGTCCCGACGCCCTTCGGGGAGACCTACGTGAATGTGTGCGGGCCCGCCGACGGCCGTCCGCTCGTGCTGCTGCCGGGCGGCGGGGGAGCGACCTCGGCGTCCTGGTACGCCCAGGCCGCCCAACTCGCCGCCACTCACCGAGTCCACGCCGTCGACCTGATCGGCGCCCCGGGCCGCAGCGTTCCGGTGGTCGGCCGGCGGCCGCGCACGGTGGCCGATCTGACGGCCTGGCTGGACGCGGTGCTCGACGGGCTGGGGGCGTCGGTCGTGGACCTCGGCGGTCATTCCTACGGCGGCTGGATCGCGCTGCACTACGCACTGCGCGCGCCCGCCCGCGTACGCCGTCTGTTCCTCCTCGACCCGACCCAGTGCTTCGCCGGGTTCGAGACGGCGTACCTGCTGCACGCACTGCCGATGCTGCTACGGCCCACTCCGCGCCGCGTCCGCGCGTTCCTGGAGTGGGAGACCGGGGGAGTGCCGCTGGACCCCGACTGGCTCCGTCTCCAGGAGGCGGGCGCGGGGTTCCCGTCCGCGAGACCGGTGACCGGTCCCCGCCCGGCGCCCGAGGCGCTGCGCGGGCTGAACGCGTCGGTCCTGCTGCTTCTGGCCGGAAGCAGCAGGACCTGTGACACGTACCTGGTGGCGGCCCGGGCGGGCGGTCTGCTGCCGCGCGTCGAGACGGACATCCTCCCGGACGTCTCTCATCACGCGCTGCCGCATGCCGCGCCGGAGCGACTGGGCCGTCACCTCACCGGTTTTCTCGGACCTTGAGCGTCACCCCACCTTCTGGATCAGAGCGCGGCGGATGAGGAACTTGCCGGGCTCACGGACCTGTTCGAACGCGGCGTTGTTCAGCAGGACACAGCTGCCGGAGACCGACGTCACCTTCACCGTCGTGGACTTGTTGTTGTCCAGGTTGGTGACCTTCAGCGTCGTACCGGCCGGGAACTGGTTGCTCGACGCGGCGGGCGCACCCGCCTCGCCGGAGAGCGTGACGGTCGAGCCGTTGCACACCTGGCTGCCCGCGGCGGCGTTGCCGCCACCCGTGCTGCCCGCCGCCGGCGGGGTCGCGGCCGGGGTGGTGGCGGTGGAACCCGCGGGCGCCGACTGCGCCGGCTGTGCGACCTGGGAGTCCTGAGCCGACTCCCCAACCGCACAACCCGACGCCTTCTGCTGCACCTTGATCTGCGCGATGACCGCCTCGCGGTTGGCGATCCGCGCGCTCGACTGGGCGTCGGGCGCGGCGCGTTGACCGTCGATGAACTTCTGGTTGTTGCCGAGCGCGGTGGCGAGCCCCTGGCAGACCGTCGAGTTCGCGGCGGACAGCGTCTTGGCGTTCTGCGCCGTCGACTGCGACGCGTTCGACGTGGTGGCCAGCGCGAAGGCCCCGCCGCCCGCGACCGCCGCGGCGGTGACCAGCAGCGCCAGCTTCTTCTTCGTACTGGCAGTTCTCCTGCGCGACATGCGCGTCTCCTGTGGGGTAGGGGAGCGTACGCCGCTATGTACGGGATACCGAACGATGTAACTCAGCGGACACACGAGTCGCATAAGTGACGTGCGTCACAAGGGGATTGAGGCTCAGCGCACCCGATCCCGGTCGGCAACTGCGTGCGCAACTCCCGTGTGACGGCGACGAACCGGTCGACCACCCGGAGCGCCGGGTCGTCGGGCTTCTCCGAACGCCCGCGCCCCAGCTGGTCGTAGAACACGACGGACCGGGCCCGCCGTGCGGCACCAGCGGCGGCGGACGCGACCCGCCGCCGCCGACATTCACCCCACATGACCTACTCGGAGGCCGACCCCGAATCCGGCCCCGGCTGCCGCGACAGCGCGTCCCGTACGGCCTCGTCGCTGCGGGCGACCACCGCCGTACCGTCCTCCGCGGTGATGATCGGCCGCTGGATCAGCTTCGGATGCGCGGCGAGCGCCGCCACCCACCGCTCCCGCGAACTCGCGTCCCGCGCCCACGACTTGAGACCCAGCTCCTTGGCCGCGGCCTCCTGGGTGCGCGTGATGTCCCACGGTTCGAGCCCGAGCCGCTCCAGTACGTCCCTGATCTCGTCCTCGCTCGGCACGTCCTCCAGATAGCGGCGGACGGTGTACTCGGCCCCTTCGGCATCGAGCAGACTCACGGCACTGCGGCACTTGGAACAGGCCGGGTTGATCCAGATCTCCATGGCGTTCACGTTAGGCGAGACCCGCCCCGTCCGGCCGGGTGAGCGGCTTGGTGGCGCGGACGAGGGCGGAGTGCATGCCGTCGGCGACGGGGTGGGTGGGCGTGATCCCGACATCCGTGAACCCGGCCGCTTCGAGACCCTCCCGGTACTCCGTGAAGGACAGGGCCCCGGCGATGCAGCCGACGTAGTCACCGCGTTCGGCGCGCTGTCCGGGGGTGAGGGTGTCGTCGGCCACGACGTCCGAGACGCCCAGACGCCCGCCGGGCTTCAGGACGCGGAAGGTCTCGGCGAAGACGGCCGGCTTGTCGACGGACAGGTTGATCACACAGTTGGAGATCACGACATCGACGGTGTCCGCCGGGAGGGGGATCGCCTCGATGGTGCCCTTGAGGAACTCGACGTTGGTCGCACCCGCCTTCTCGGCGTTGGCCACGGCGAGCCGGAGCATCTCGTCGGTCATGTCGAGCCCGTACGCCCGGCCGGTGGGGCCCACGCGGCGCGCGGAGAGCAGGACGTCGATGCCGCCGCCGGAGCCGAGGTCGAGGACGCGGTCGCCCTCCCGGAGTTCGGCGACGGCGGTGGGGTTGCCGCAGCCGAGGGAGGCGGCCACGGCCTCGGCGGGCAGGGTGCCGCGTTCGTCGGCGGTGTAGAGGGCGGAACCGAAGGTGTCGTCGTCGAAGGTGTCGTCGGTCCCGCCCGGCTGCGGCCCGCAACAGCCGGTGCCGCCCTCGGTGACCTGGACGGCTGCGGCGGCGTAGCGACGGCGGACGACTTCGCGCAGGTCGGTGGAGTGCTCGCTCATGTCTGCCTCCATGTATGCCTCTTGTATTGATGTTCTTCGATGCAACGTTGCGCCTTGAATCGAAGAATGTCAACATAGAAGAATGTCGAAACAAGAGCTTCAGGTGATCGGTCAGGACGGGGACCCGGCCGGTTCCTGCTGCGGCGGGCTGGCGTCCGCACCGCTGGACGACGCGTGTGCGACGGAACTGGCCAGGATGTTCAAGGCCCTCGGGGACCCGGTCCGCCTACGGCTCATGTCGATGATCGCCTCGCGCGGTCAGGGCGGCGAGGTGTGCGTGTGCGAGCTGACGCCCGCCTTCGACCTGGCCCAGCCGACGATCTCCCACCACCTCAAACTCCTGCGCCAGGCCGGTCTGATCGACTGCGAGCGTCGCGGCACGTGGGTGTACTACTGGGTGCTTCCCGACGTCCTGGACCGACTCGCCGGATTCCTGGTCACCCCGCGGACCGTCGTGGCGCCGGCGTGAGCATCCCCCTCGGCCGCCGCGCCGCCGCGGAGGCGCTCGGGACCGGACTGCTGGTCGCCGTCGTGGTCGGCTCCGGCATCCAGGCCACCGAGCTGACGCACGACGTCGGCCTGCGACTGCTGGCCAACTCCCTCGCCACCGTCCTCGGCCTGGGCGCGCTGATCACCCTGCTCAGGCCGGTCTCCGGCGCGCACTTCAACCCGGCCGTCACTCTGGCGGCCTGGCTCACGGGCCGTCGTACCGGCACCGGACCGTCGCTGCGCGATGTCGCCGTGTACGTTCCCGCGCAGGTGGCCGGGGCGATCGGCGGCGCGGTCGTGGCCGACGCCATGTTCGCGAAGCCGCTGCTGAAGTTCTCCACCCACGACCGGTTCGCCGGACACCTGTGGCTGGGCGAGGTCGTCGCCACGGCCGGGCTGATCCTCCTCGTCCTCGGACTGGAACGCACCGGCCGCCCCCACCTGGCCCCGGCAGCCGTCGCCTCCTACATCGGCGCGGCCTACTGGTTCACGTCCTCGACCTCGTTCGCGAACCCCGCGGTGACCGTCGGCCGCGCCTTCTCCGACACCTTCTCCGGGATCGCCCCCACGTCCGTCCTCCCGTTCATCGCGGCCCAACTGGCGGGCGCGGCCCTCGGATTGACCGCCGCGACGCTCCTCTACGGCCGCCCCGCACCGGTCGGTGACACGGCCCCGGTCCCGCAACTCGCCTCTTCCTGACCGCCCTCCGCAGACAAGGACTCTCCCCGTGCCCTCGACCGCCCCGCGCCCGTCCGTCCTGTTCGTCTGCGTCCACAATGCCGGCCGCTCACAGATGGCCGCCGCCTTCCTCACACACCTCGCGGGCCCGCGCGTCGAGGTCCGTTCCGCCGGATCCGCCCCCGCCGACCAGGTGAACCCCGCGGTCGTCGAGGCGATGGCCGAGGTCGGTATCGACATCGCGGCCGAGACCCCCAAGATCCTCACCACCGAGGCCGTCCAGACATCCGACGTGGTGATCACCATGGGGTGCGGTGACACCTGCCCGGTCTTCCCCGGCAAGACCTATCTCGACTGGCGGCTCGACGACCCCGCCGGGCAGGGCGTCGAAGCCGTACGGCCGATCCGGGACGCGATCGAGCGCCGCGTCCGGGGGCTGATCGCGGACGTACTACAGGCCTGAGGGCCACTCTGTTCGAATTTGATGCCGCCTCACGCATACCTCCCGGAGCTTGCGTGACACGACGGTAATATCCTTTCCCACCTGGGGATTTGATGGGCGTTCCGGGTTCGCCGGATGTCAGTGGCGGGCAGTAAACTGGGAGCAGTGTTCGAGGGTGTCGCCGGGCGGTCCGGACGGCGCCCTGACCGCGACAGGAGGATGTCCGTGCCCGCTGCCGCACTGAAGCCGAAGCCGTTGCCGACCCAGTCCACCGCGAAGCGTTCCGTCCAGCTCGACCTGCCCTACGTGCCCGTGGAGAAGCGCCCGCTGCCGCCCGGACGCCCGAGGGACTGGTACGTCATGCACAACCGCCGCCTCAAGGCGATGCGGCTGGCCATCGCCCTGCTCGACTCGGGCGTGTACGTCCCGAACCAGGCCCGCAACGAGACGATCCGCAGCACGGCCGAACTGATCGGCGTCCACGCGCCGTCCGACACGACGTGTCACATGGTGCGGGCGCTGATGCGGTACTCGCGCTGAGGGGTGGCGCCGGGTGCCGTGTGTCTTTTCGGCGCCCGGCGCTGGTGCGAGGGTCCCTGGGGGCTGCCGCCCCCAGACCCCCGCTTCGGCCTGAACGGCCTCGTCCTCAAGCGCCGGACGGGCTGGATGATGCCGGCCGGTGCCCAAAACGCCGGACGGCTGATGGTTCCGGCCCCCGATATCGGCACCCCTACTCCAACA